>JAHIYS010000200.1 GCA_018814965.1 Gammaproteobacteria bacterium | reverse complement strand
TGTTGAAAACGAGGGCATTGATTGAAGTACGCCAATAGCTAGAACGCTGTAACAGTGTTGTTGTACGGCTAGGCAAAGATAGCAATTGTTTCCATATGGCTGGTATGAGGATACATATCAGCCATCGTTATATTTTCTAATTTATAACCCTGTTCAGTTATTATTTTTGCATCACGCGCAAAAGTTGCAGGATTGCATGAGACATAGACTATCTTTTTAGCTCCGAATTTTTTAATATGAGCGCAAAGTTCTTGCGCCCCGGTGCGCGGAGGATCAAGCAATACCTTTTCGTACTGTTGTTCGCTCCATGGGGTTCCTGACAGTTCTTTGGTTAAATCAGCTGTATAGAATTCAGCATTATTAATGTTATTGAATATAGCGTTTTGTTTTGCGCGTAAGACAGCATTTTTATTTCCTTCGATCCCAACTATACTAGAGCATTTAGTAGCTATGGGTAGGGTAAAGTTTCCAATGCCGCAAAACAGGTCAAGAACTTTGTCCTCGGGTTTTATTTCTAATAAGCTAACCACCAGATCTACCAACTGAAGATTGATTGCATGATTTATTTGCGTGAAATCCCCAGGTTCGAAATTAATAGTAAGATCGTATTTAGGTAATTTATAGTTTAATGGTTTCGGGTCAGAGGTTATAGGTGTAATAGTTTCCATGCCCCCTGATTGCGAATAAATTTGCAGCTGATGTTCTTTGCTAAAATCATTTATAATCTTAATATCATCATCTGAAAAATTTTGTAAATTACGTAGTACTAAAGCATTAACCTCACTGCCACAGGCCACCTCAATTTGTGGAATATATTGATAGATGGATAGTTTAGATATCATATATTTTAATAAATTAATTCTTTCCCCAACGCTTGGATGTAAAATAGGGCACCCATCTATTTCGGCAACATACGAGCCATTTTTTTCATGAAATCCAACTAATACTTTTTGTTTTTTGTGTACATACTTGACAGATAACCTAGCTTTACCCCGATATCCGCTTTCTGGTCCAAGAATTGGAGATAAGATATTTTTGGTTTCTATGCCCCCAATATGTTTTAGTTGTTCTTGGATAACGCTAGTTTTAAATCTGATTTGTTTTTGGTGATCTAGGTGTTGCAAAGTACAGCCACCGCAAATATTGAAGTGTTTGCAAATAGGAGGGACTCGATCAGAAGACGCTTTTAAAATCTCAACAGCGATACCAGTATTAAATTTACTATGCTGTTTGTTGTAAATGAAGTTTACTTCTTCACTAGTCAATGCATTCTCAATAAAAGTGGTTTTGTTATTTATATGAGCAATACCTCTGCCTTCATGACTCATGGAATCTATGACAGCATGATTCAAAGTTGGGATTTTTTTTGGAGATTTTTTAATTGTATTTTCTATGGACATAAATTACGAACATGATGTTATTTTGATAATAAATGAAAGACTAAAGGTTTATATTTTACTTGGCAACAAAAACAGGATGATTTTATTATAATTTTCTTCAATCTAGGGTTTTGTATCTTAGTGTTTATACTGTTAATTTATATTAATTGCCATGTTATAGCGTATTTTGATAAAATCAGGGTGTAACTTAACTTGAAATTAATGAGGCTAGTATGAAAAGATATAACTTAGGTATTAAATTGTTATTGGCTTGTAGTTTGTTTGCTGTTTTTACGTTGAGTGGCTGTACTACAGTTAATCCATACACAGGTAAAACTGAAGTGAGTAAAACAGCTGTAGGTTCTGGAATCGGCGCTATAGGTGGCGCTTTAGCTGGACAGTTAATTGGTGGTAACACTACAAGTACTCTTGTTGGTGCAGGTATTGGTGCCGCTATTGGTGGTGTGTCAGGCAACTACATGGATCGACAAGACTCTGAACTAAGGGCTCAATTGCAAGGCACAGGGGTTCAAATAGCAAGAGTTGGTAAGGATATCCGTCTTATTATGCCTGGAGATATCACGTTCCAGAACGATCGTGCTGATATCAGATCAGGGTTTTATAATACCCTTAATTCAGTATCGATAGTTTTGAGAAAATTTAATAATACAACAGTGAAAGTGGCTGGCTATGCTTCAAGTATTGGTAGCGCCATGCATAATCAAGAACTATCAGAGCGTAGAGCTGTTTCAGTAGCTAATTATTTAACTTCCCAGGGCATAAATCCCAATCGTGTTATGGCAGTTGGTTATGGAGCGCGTTATCCTGTAGCAAGTAATTCTACGATGGAGGGTCAGGCTCGTAATCGTAGGGTTGAGATTACTATTCATCAGTTAAACAATTAGAGTTTAAAAAAATGTAAAAATGGGTTCCTTTTGCAAAAAAGCACAGGGAACCCTTTTCGTCATGTTAAAGACAAAATAATTTTAGTGTCTAAATTATCAAGGAGCGATATATGACATTTTTGCTTTATTCCATTGCTTTTTTTATTGCAATTTCTGTTTTGATATTGGTCCATGAATTTGGTCATTTTTTAGTGGCGAAATTGTGTCAAGTCAAAGTAGAACGATTCTCTATCGGTTTTGGTAAGCCATTTTATATTTGGAAAAGAAAAAATGGCTTTACTGAGTATGCTTTTGCTCCTTTTCTTTTTGGCGGCTATGTTAAACTTTTAGATAGCCGCGAGACCAAAATATCGCCAGAAAACCGTCATTTCTCCTTTAATCATAAGCCTGTTTTACAGCGTTTTGCTATTATTTTGGCTGGACCTCTAGCTAATATTGTTTTTGCATTTTTTGCTTTTTGGTTGATGTTCGTCATAGGATTTAAGTTGCCTAAACCGATTATTAATGAAGTTATACCCCGATCTATTGCAGGTCTTGCGGGGCTTCATGCCGATGAAGAGATTATTAAGGTTGATAAATATACCACCAATAATTGGGGCGAGGTTATTATAGCTATGCTTTCTCGAATTGGGGATGGGGGGAATTTAAAGGTTGTAACAAGCTCGACCTCAAAATCTAAAACTAATGATTATCAGCTTGATCTAAAAAACTGGGCGCTGGATTCATATAACCCTGATATATTATTGAGCGTAGGTTTGGTCCCATATAAGCCCAAGATTCTACCAATAGTGTATCGGGTTGCTAAAATGTCCCCAGCAGCTAAAGCAGGTTTACAAAAAGGGGATTTTATCATTGGGATTGATGGGAATAAAATTGGTGATTGGCAGGATTTTATCCAGAAGATAAAGTCATACCCTCATAAAAAAATAAGTTTATTACTAAACCGTGATGGAAAAGATCTTAATTTGAATGTTACAACAAGTTGGAGACTTGAAAGAGGGCTCAAGAGAATAGGGTTTTTAGGGGTTACCGTAGATACTGATAAAATAGTTTGGCCCGAACACCTTGTCCGAGAGTATAAATATAAGCCATGGTCAGCTTTTCCTGCAATAATGCATCAAATGAAATCATTTTTAGATCTAAATAATATTGTTCTTAGTAAGCTGCTTGTTGGAAAGATCTCTTTGAGTGTTTTAGGAGGACCAATTGCTACTTTTACTGCTTCTGGGAAAGCGCTTTCGCAAGGATTTGTGATGTTTATGGGGTTTTTGGCAACAATTAGCCTAACTATTGCTTTGGTCAATTTATTGCCATTGCCTGGTTTAGATGGCGGTCATTTGATTTTGATTTTGATCGAGGCTATTAGACGTCGGCCAATTTCTATGCGTACCCAGTTATTGGTTTTTCGTTTAGGTATTGCTCTTTTTGTTTTATTGGTAATCCAAACAACAGCTAATGATTTAATTAGAATTCTTGGATGATTGTTTTTGAATGTAATTTAGGCTTTAAAGGTTAATAATAATCTATTGTTTGGTTGTATTAATCACATTATAAAGCCAGCAAAACTTGACTATATGGATAGTATTTTAATCTATTCCAACCCATAGAAAAACTTGGTTTTTAAGTAAACCGTTAAAGTTTTATTTTAAAACCTCTCATTCTTCATAGGGAAAACTAATCTAAAAAGATATCAATCAAATCATATTATTATCTTGTGTAAATACCTTTTTTTTGTTTAAATATTGGCTTGGTGCCGGGGTGGCGGAACTGGTAGACGCGCCAGACTCAAAATTTGGTGATGGCAACATCGTGTCGGTTCGATTCCGACCCTCGGTATTTTTTATATATCCCATTTTTAAAACATTCATATGGCTCGCGCATTTATACTATTATTGGATTCCCTTGGCATTGGTGAACTTCCTGATGCAGCAGATTTTGGTGATAGCGGTGCTAATACCTTTTTACATATTAAAGAGCATTGCTCCTTAGGTCTTGCTAACAAACCTGGCGTCCGTCAAGGTCCATTACAAATTCCAAATTTAGATCGTTTAGGCTTAACTGCAGCTGCTTCTCTTAAAACCGATTTCAAATCACAAGGGTTATATGGTTCTGCTAAAGAAATTAGCCTGGGCAAAGATACCCTGAGTGGACATTGGGAGATTGCTGGGGTCCCTGTATTGTTTGAGTGGGGTTATTTTCCTGCGACTTATCCCAGTTTTCCCGAAGAGTTGGTGGACGTTTTTGTTAAAGAGGCAAAACTTCCAGGTATTTTGGGTAATTGCCATGCTTCAGGTACCGAAATTATAAATCGCCTAGGTGATGAGCATATTAAAACAGAAAAACCGATCTGCTATACTTCAGCTGATAGCGTATTTCAAATCGCGGTTCATGAAGAATTATTTGGTTTAGAGCGTTTATATGAGCTATGTCAGATAGCTTTCAAATTAGTCCAGCCCTACAAGATATGCAGAGTAATAGCCCGGCCGTTTTTAGGAAGCAATGGCAAATACCATCGCACCGATCATCGTCGAGATTTTTCCGTATTTCCTCCTGATTTGACATTGTTGGATAAGCTGGTAGCAGCAGGTGGCAATGTGATTGCTGTAGGTAAGGTGGCGGATATTTTTGCCCACCGTGGTATTAGTAAACATATGAGCGCGTATGGACATGATGAGATATTTCAGGTGCTTTTTAAAAATTTGAAAGAAGCTCCAGATCGCTCTTTGATTTTTGCTAATTTTGTTGATTTTGATATGAAATATGGCCATCGCAGAGATGTTGTTGGTTATGCTGATGCACTTGAGAAGTTTGACCTTAAACTGCCTGAATTTGAGAAATTAATGCAACCAGATGATATAGCCATAATAACCGCAGATCATGGGTGCGATCCAACTTTTAAGGGTACTGAACATACACGGGAGTATATCCCTATTTTGGTTTTTGGTCCTAACATCAAGCCCCGTTCAATAGGTAAAAGGGATACTTTTGCTGATATTGGTCAAAGTTTAGCCAAGTATTTTAATCTAAAGCTATTTGCCTGCGGAAAATCATTTCTATAGCTAATCTGATTTGTTGAAGCTTACAGCTCATGAGTATGAGCTTAAAACTCTTCCTCTAAATTAATTTAACAAGATCTTTTTGTTTTTAAGCCTTCCTTAATGAAGCGTTGATAAATTAATAGTATTATTTATGTATGTGATAAATCTGAAAAGGAGTGTTTTGGTGCCCAGATCTTCGAAAACAATATTTCATGAAATGAAATCTATTGTTCCAATTTTATTTTTCACTGTTCTTCTAGCATTTACTTCGATTGTTAATGCCGCTGATGATGCTGGTCAAGTTGAATCTTCAATTATTGAATATAAACCATCAGTTCAGCAGATTGGATCTTCGAATAATATTAAACAAGAACAGGTAAAGAAGAAGTCTGTTTTTATTAATGATTGCTATGATTTTACCTATAGGTTTATTGATAAGTACAATTATTTACTGGTTCCATTATATGATATGTTCGTTGGTGGAATCTTGTGTGGTCCTCGGGGTGCTGTTGCTGGCAGTGTGTTTGGGGCTCTTGACGAGGGCCTGGTTTATTTTGGTTATAGTGATAAGCGCTATATGACTTGGGGTCTCTTAGGCGCTGCAGCTGGTCATATGATAGCTTCCAACGCGAGGTCGAAGCTGGCAGGAACAGTGCTTGGTATCATGCTGCCAACTGGAGTTATTAATCAACATTCGGAGTATATTACTCCACTCGTTGCTCCTGTTGTGTCTGCTATCGCCGGGAATAAAGTTTTTGGCACTCCAGGATTGGTGGCTGGTGGGGTTGCGGGTACATTAGATGAAATATCTATTAGGAGTGGTTTTACTCAGAAACATTATTTGACTGCTACTAATTTAGGTATGGGAGTTGCAGCATTATCAACATATTTTAATCCAACAATATCTAATTTTATTGGTGCTGGTTTAGGTTTGGTTGCTGCAAATTATGAAACCATGCTTTTAGATAGTGTCCAAGACCCATTAAAAAAGGTTGAGAAACTGTATGATACCTATGATAAATTTATTCCCCAAGATCAACTAAAGTCGCATTTTGAAAAGCAGGCGATAGGTATGGTTAGTTCTCAATTTATGATGCAGCTTTTATCTTTAAAACTGATGGAGCATCAAAATGGTATAAGCCATGTTATTGAGCTTTTGGGTGTTAGAGGTGAACCATTACCACCAGCTATAAAAGAAAAAGTTCTTCAGTTTGCTATTTTTATAGTCCCATATGTAATAGGGCCTTTCATCAAAGATAATATAAACGTTTATTATGACAATCGACTCAAATGTACCTTGCAGGATAAAATTAAGACTGAGGTATATTCAGGAGAGGTAATCTCACGTTTTAAAAACAATAATGGGACACTCTTGCTTGATAATTATCAGAATGACATCTCACTTTTGGTTGGTGCTGGGACATTATTCGGAACAAAAGCGATATCTGCGGCAACCCAAGGGATATATGGCACCATGATGCTAATAGTTTATTCCCCGAACACTTTGATTTATTCTACTCTTTGTGAGCAAGCGCTTTCATTTGTTAGCAGGATTCTGGCATCACAAAGTATGAGTTATGAAGAAAGAATAACTGAGCTAACATCGGAGTGGCAGAATAACCGTAAGCATGATGAAGAAAATTCCAACATTATTATCGAAAAAGATGGGTTGGTAGCTGCTAAAGAAACTGATCAAAGGATTACAACTGAATTAAGAAATGCTAAAGGGATTCAAGGGGTATGGGATCGTCTTAGAACATCTTGGTACGGTGTTGAACTGTTGGTTAGATTTTTAGCGACAAGAAGTGTGATATATAATGAGATTGCTGATAAGAGGCTAGATTTTTCCTATAAAAGTAAGGTCGAAGTACTAAATGACCAGGCAAAGAACTTATTCGCTTTTCCAATAACCTCATCACTAGACATAAAGTCAATAGAACCTGCTTTGCAGAGATTTATTATGGTGGAGGGGATAATCCATCTTCCCCAAAATTTTACTGATAAAATTAATCGAGAAAACCAATATGGCAACCAATTAATTTTGCAGGATTTAGAAGTTAGCGAAGAGAAGCTAATATTAATTAAAGCAGAAGGCGAAGTTAGACTTGATTTGGGTAAAACTTATGCCATTATTAGTAGTGATAGCCGGGCAATATCTGCGCTATTATCTAAAATAAAAGGAATAAAAGAAAATGGAATTGGAGGGTCTGGCCATATCATTTACCCTCAATTAAATGATTGTGACCCGAAGATTCTTATTTTTGGTAAAGAATATTTTTCTTTTGATTATTCTTTGCAACAAATTATTTCTTATCCTGACAAAATCCCAAGTGACTTGGTGTTAAATGCTTTGCAACGCGAAGAGATGAATCGATTATTGCAGGAAATTGAATTTCCTTCTATTACCTCAGGCGCTTTAAATTTGGATGTTATAGTGAAAAACTGGAAAAATCGGTTGACTAAAGAGGAGATGAGGATGTTAGATGTGATTTCAGCCATAATAAAGAAACCTGATATTTTAATCTTAGATGAGACGTTTGATAACTTGTCGGAAAATTCCCTAAAGAGAGCCAAGAAAATGTTAAAAGATCGCTTACCTGAGACCTTGATTATAATTGTTGATCACAACGCACAAAATAATAATTATGATGGATTCTACGATCAAGAGCTTTATATTTCTAATAGAAATATTGTAGTTAAAGATATTAAGACAACTATGCATTAATAATATTAATTAAAATATGCCAATATTGGTCAAAGTTTGGCTAAATATTTTAATTTGTATCCGTTACCATACGGCAAATCATTTCTATAGCTAATCCTTTTTATCATGAAACGCTTCTTAAGCTTTGTTTATTCTAACATATTTTCTTAATATAAATGGGGATGGCTTTAAAAAATGCTATTCTAAAATATAAACAATTTAGATTAATTCTTAGTAGTTAAGAATTCCTTAATGAAAAGAGGGTATGTTTAAATAAAAGCATCATTATATATAACCGATTAATTGTGGAGCACAAGAATGTCGATTTCTCTTAACAAACTTTTTTTACAGACAAAATCAGTCGCAGTAGTTTCATTAATCTCAATTACTTTGATTTTATCCTCTATTGTGTATGCCACTGATGACACGCAGGTACAAAGAGAAAATAGCAGTAAAAAAACTTCTATATTTAGAGATAATGGGGACATGTTTTACCAATTTATTTATGATCATGATGATGCTTTTGTCCGCATCGCTGATGCGTTAGTTGGGGGGCTGATATGCGGTCCAGGTTGTGCTTTGTTAGGAGCTTCTGCTGCATATATTGAAGAGCGTTTGAATTATTATGGTTATATCGACAAGAAATATTTAACTTGGGGTATTTTCGGCGCGGCTTTTGGAGATAAATTTAGCCCGGGATTGCTAGGTAAGGGGACTGGAGCTATAGCTGGGTTCTTCTTTGCTGGTGGTGTTTCCGAAGACCAGCTAGGATTAATTACCCCTGCAATTCCTGTTCTTGTTTCGGCTGTAGCAGGACAATCAATAGCTGGACCTAAAGGAGGACTTGTGGGAGGGGCTCTAGGTGCGGCTGACAATTTAGCGATATATTTAGGAATTACTGATAATCATCTTTTGTCTTCTATTACTGTTAGTGCAGCATTATTAAATTCTTTAAATCCAATGGCGGCAAAAGCTTTAGGAGAGGGACTCTTTTTGGCTGCTAGTGAAGGGATAAGCAAGAATGGTGTTGTTAATACACTTGAAGAGTTTGGAACGAAAGAAAAAAAAATTGAAGGGTCAGTAGATAAAAAAAACCAGATACAATGGCAAATGTTGCTGTAATAATGATGATGATGT
>JAHIYS010000199.1 GCA_018814965.1 Gammaproteobacteria bacterium | reverse complement strand
GCTGAAACCGGGCACTTGGTTTTTGCAACGCTTCATACGAATTCAGCTGCAGATAGTATTGACCGCATGGTTGATGTGTTTCCAACATTTGAGAAATCTCTTATTCGATCTATGGTTTCAAACTCTCTGCAAGCGGTAATATCCCAGCGTCTTTTGCGAAAAACTATAGGTGGAAGAGTTATAGCTGAAGAGATCATGATCTGTACTACAGCGATTCGTAATTTGATTCGCGAAAACAAAACCCATCAAATATACTCTGCTATTCAGACTGGGCAAGGAAAGGGGATGCAAACCTTGGCTCATAGTGTAAAAAAATTGGTGCAGCAAGGATCGATCAGTGAAGAGGAATATCGTGATCTTATGATCGATTAGATTTTTGCGATTTTGATTAAATCCCACAAAGGGAAATAAATGCCAAGAGCTAGAATTAACACGATTCCACCAATAGCTATCAATAAAATTGGTTCAACTAGCTCGTTTAAGCGCCTGAGGTCATAATCAATTTCAGCATCATAGTATTTGGCTATCTCAGCTAGAGACTCGTCTAATTTTTCACTTTCTTCTCCCACTTCAATCATTTGAATAGTCATAGGCGTAAATAAACCGCTAGCAATTGATGCTCGTGATAAATTCTCTCCATGTTCTATGGCGCTACGCATTTTTAGAAGTTGAACGCTAAAATAGAGATTTTCTGTAGAATTACTGGCTAAATTTATCCCTTTAATTATTGGCACCCCTGAGCGTAAAATTAAGCTAAAGGTCCAGGTAAATTGAGAGAGTAAAATTCTTTTTTGGAGGTTGCCAAATACTGGTAAGTGTAGTTTGTTTTTATCCCAAAAATAGTGGACCCCTGGTATTTTCAGCAAGCGTTTTATGCCGAAAAAGATGATAATAAATGACGCTGTAAGGATTATTTTATTATTAATCATAAAATCAGATGATCCAATGATAATCCTAGTTGCAAGTGGCAATTCAAGATTAAATTTAGCAAACATTAGGCTGAATTTTGGAATTACTAAGAAATTCATTACAAAGATTGCTGCTGTGGCTGCAATAAGAACAAAAATGGGGTAGCGAATAGCGCTTATTAATCGACGGCGATTAGCAATGGATGCTTCTATGTAATCACCTAAGTGTTTTAATGCCTCATTTAAGCGACCAGTATTTTCCCCAATGTTAATAATGTTGATTAATATGGGTGAAAAAGTATCGGGATGTCTTTTTAGCGCATCAGAAAGAGTTGTTCCTGCCGCGATGTCATTTGCTACCTGAGATAGCACCTTTCTTAGCGGGGCTGAGTTGGTTGATTGAGATAATTTATTTATAGATTTGATTATAGATAGGCCAGCTTCATTTAAAATGGCAAGTTGCCGGCAAAAATTCATTATGCGATAGGGTTCGACTTTATGAAGTATAATCCCAAATGAAGATAAGATAGCTGATAAATTTAATGACTTAAAAGGAAGCTTTTTAATCGGTGTAATATTGATTGGCGTGATGCCCTGTTGGTTTAGGTGCGAAACAACCTCTTCAAGCTTATTTGCTTCTATATTTCCGGTAATGGTTTTGCCATTCGTATTGCGGCCTTGATAATAGAATGCGTTTGTCATTAAGTTTGTTCCCCAGCTATACGCATTACTTCGCTTAAAGTAATAATTTTTTGTTGGGCCATTTTAAAAGCGCTCTCTAATAAAGTAGGGGTGGTGCGATTTTTAGCTACTGTTTGGACAAAAGCACTAGTGTTTTTTTGACGAAGAGATTCTCTCATATCGGCATCAAGAACTAATAGCTCAAAAACACCAGTAACTCCTTTGAAACCTTTAAAGTTACAATAGGCGCAACCGGTCCCCTGACTAAAACTACTTTGTTTAAATAGATCGCCGAAAAAGTTAGTGAAAAATAAAGTTTCTTGTTCGTTGGGTTGATAAGCTGCAGCACAATTAGTGCAAATGCGGCGAGCCAAACGTTGAGCCAAAATGGCGCGAACAGTGGCGGCAACAAGGTAGTTTTCTACCCCGATATCAATTAAGCGAATTGCAGTGCTTGCAGCATCGTTAGTATGGAGAGTGGCAAACACCAAGTGTCCTGTTAAAGCAGCGCGCAGAGCAATGGAAGCTGTTTCTTGATCACGAATTTCCCCAACCAAAATAATATTTGGATCTTGGCGTAGGACTGAGCGTAAAATTCGAGCAAAAGTTAATCCGATCTGAGAGTTTACTTGTACTTGGTTAGCGCGTTCAAGGACATATTCAATCGGATCCTCAATGGTGACAATGTTTTTTGTTACATCATTAATTTCGCTTAGGGCGCCATAAAGAGTAGTTGTTTTTCCACTGCCAGTAGGCCCGGTAACCAGGATTATTCCATGTGGTATCTTAATTATTTGCCGAAATTCTTTTGCTGTTTCTGGTGACATGCCGGAGTTATCAAGGTCGACAATTTTTGACGATTTATTGAGCAGGCGCATTACTATTGATTCGCCAAATTGGGTAGGCATGGTAGACATACGAACATCAATTTTTATATCACGCATTGTAATATCGAATCGACCATCTTGTGGCAGCCGTTTTTCGGCGATATTTAACCCTCCCATGAGCTTTAAGCGTTGAGCAAGTGCAAGGGTAATATGGTGTTTGTCGGTAATGGAGATTATCTGCTCTTGCAATAAGCCATCAACTCTTAAGCGTATACGTAAAATATTTTCAGCTGGCTCAATATGGATATCAGAGGCATTAACTTGAATAGCATCTTCGAAGACAGAGTGTAACAGTTTAATTACTGCAGGCTCAGCTTGTTTAATTGCTGTTTCTTGATCGTCTGGTTGATCGTTGGGTTTGAGTTCAGACGCTAATTTATCTGCAAAATCAGTGATCTCGCTTGCGCGACGATATAGTTGATCTAATTTATATAAAAGGTCTTTATCACTAACTAAGGCTAGTTTTAAAGGTTTTTTTAAGATGCTATATAATTCATCTGTAGCAAAAACATTTAAAGGTTCTGCCATGCCAACCAAATATTCCACATCTTCATCGCTTAAAAGAATAGCATGAAACTGTCTAGCATAGCCTTCTGGTAGTTTGCGTGATATCTCTTCATTTAAAACATATCGATTAAGATCAATAAACGGTAGGCCCATTTCTTTTGCAAGCTCTTGAAGTGTTGCCTTTTCTTTATTGGCAAGTGCTTCGGCTGCTTCTAAAGGATTTTCAGGATTTTTTATGCTGTTAATTTTATCAATGTTATTGGGGTCCAAATTATTTTCCATAAAAAACCTATTTTTTTAGTTTAGTTTCTAAAAAAGTTTTTAGTTCAGATGTGGTATCTGCAAGATTGTTAGCTCGTAAGTATGCTTCTTTTGCCGCATTATTTTTGCCTGCGCTTTCTAAGGCAACCCCAAGACCGATCCACCAGGTTGTTTTTTGTGGTTTGATTTTTGTTAATTGATCATATATTTCAGCGGCCTGCATAAAGTGATCTTCTTGTTGATAAAGCGCTGCTAACAGTGAGAAGTACTCTATATCGTTAGTTGGTGCGAGATGTTTTTGCAATACTTTGATGGCTTTTTCGGGGTTGTGTTGTTTAACCAAAATATACGCTTTGAGTTTGATAAAAGGCATATATTCAGGGTGTTTATCTAGGCCAACTTCGAGGACCGCATCTGCTTTTTGGAGCCGACCTACCTTAATTAACATAGATACAAGTAGGCAGCGTGCTTCGAGATGATTGGGAAAGTCACCAATAAATAGATGAAGTTTTTGAATACTGCTTTCTGCTTTATTTTGGGATAGTGATTGTTTTATTTCATGGTAGCGTTGCAACTCCTGTTCTTCTTCTGATGTTTGAGCCAGCATTTTAGACATGGAGCTTTTTGTTAGTTGGGGATTAGAAAGCACTAGATGTAGGTGTGGTAGCGGTTGGTTAATCAGTTGTAGTTCATCGATCTTGGTGCCTGGGAGTAGATTAATGGTACTAACAATATGATTATTATTCTGCTGAGTATTTAAAGCGATAATAAAAGAATTCTCTAGTGATACTGGTATGTTGCCAGAAAGGCCGGTGTCATTTATGGTGATGGACAATTGTTGTTCTGATTCACGTTCAATATAGTATTGGGCCGGGGCGCTTAAAATAAAATCTAAAACCGTCTTATTATCTTTTTGTTCGATGACAATGTTTTGTAGTGTAGTGGCTGGGGTTTGCGGGACTGTGGGTTGAGTAGCATCAGCTGCTTCGGGTTTTATGTCAGGAGAATCCGTTTTTAAAACAACCTCAGTTTTAGATGGGTTAAAATTAATTTTTGGGCCATAATACCAAGCCGCGCTGATAGCTATTATTAAAATAATTGCCCAGTAAACTAATTTCCATCTAAAAACGCTGGTTTTGTTCTTGCTGATTGGTTTGATGCTAGACGATATTTCAAGTTTTGCGGTCTCGTCTTTTTTGGTCTTATCTAGCTCATTTAGCATGTTGTTAATTAGGCTCATAATATGCAAGGCAATTATTTAATAAGAAAATAAAGGCCAACTCCAATGGTTATTATTGATAACGAAACAAGTGCTATTTTTAACAAGTGATGTCTGGTTGCAACGTTTTTATGGTAGAGGCTCTCAGTATCAGCTATCGCCATCTTAACCGCATCAGCATCTACTATTTTTTTGTTATATCCATATGCGATCAGAAATGATTTGTGACAAAGGATATTAATTAATCTTGGAATACCATGGCTAGCCTTTAATAGCAGTTTGATTGCCTTGGGTGAAAACAGCGTATCATTGGTGTCGTGGTACCCAGCTGCAGCAAGACGGAAACAAAGATATGACAAGAGGTCTTTTTGATCGCTTAATGTTGGTAAGCGATAAGAGAAAATAACCCGTTGTTCTAGTTGTCGTAGGTGAGTTTTCTTTAATTTTTTATCAAGCTCAGGTTGACCAACTAAGACGATTTGCATTAGCTTGCGCGACTCTGTTTCCAGATTACTTAGCAGTCTTAATCCCTCAAGAGTTTGGTCTGAGAAGGTATGGGCTTCATCAATTATTATCACGACATGTTTGCCCTGATGGTGCAGCTCTATCAATTTATTAGTTAATAAATGAAGCAACATGTGATTGTCGACATTTTGTGGGATATCAATTCCCAGCTCGTGCGCGATAGTTTTTTGAAGATTGAGAGTATCGAATATGGTGCCTGAAATATATGCTGTAATGTAGTCACTGCTTAGAGCATTTAATAGCTTACGGCAGAGCAAAGTTTTGCCGGTGCCAACTTCCCCGGTTATTTTAACGAAACCTTCGCCGTTAAGAAGGCTTACTAAGATAACATTTAGCGCTTCTTTATAGGCGGTTAGGGAACAAAAAAACCGTAGGTTTGGTGTTAGTGAAAAAGGAAACTCACTGAATCCGAAATGTTTTAGATACATAGTTATCTTCTCTTTTTATGAGTTATTTATTTGTTTTTGTTGGCACAAGATTATAGCTAAAATCCCCCTTCATCTTTTTTACATCATCGGCAGCTTCTCGTAATCTTTTTTGCCAATCACTTGTGGTTTCAGCGATTCTTGGTTGTAATAAAATTACTAGTTCAAATTTGCTCGCTACTTTGTTTTTATTTTTAAATAACCCGCTAATTCCTGGTAGATGTTCTGTTCCAGGAGTGGATGATTGATAGCTTTGGCCGGAGCTTATCATCAGTCCTCCGATCACAATCACTTGCCCATTTTTAGCTCTAACTATGCTATCTGATTCTCGTACGGTGCTTGCAGCCAAAGGCAGATTTTGCGGCTGGTTATTAACGGTAAACTTCCGATCATCTTGAGTTACTTTGCTGATTATTGGATGAATATGTATTGTAACGTTATCATTTTCATCTATTTGTGGGGTGACGTCCAAAGAAATGCCGGAGAAAAACGGGGTTAAAGTTATATTTGCAGTGGTGTTAGACGTGGTGCTTGAATTGTCAGTGTTGCTGCTTACATTGGTGACAAAGAACCTGTCATCTCCAACTTTGATCACCGCTTTTTGATTGTTGATGGTAGCAATTCTTGGGCTGGACAATACGTTCACATTACCCTG
The DNA here is from genome assembly GCA_018814965.1 of Gammaproteobacteria bacterium. GTDB lineage: Bacteria > Pseudomonadota > Gammaproteobacteria > UBA9339 > UBA9339 > UBA9339. The sequence goes on along the minus strand of JAHIYS010000199.1, from coordinate 5,824 downwards.
AGTGTTTAGTAGATTAACCACCGATTTAAAAGCGCTCCCATAATGGGCTTGTAAGTTAAGAGCGCCGGTAAAAAGTTTTAGATCACTGCTGCCATTATTTTTTTCATATGTGCTATTAGGATCAAAAACTTGCGCCTGGTTAAATCCTTGAGTTAAGCCCAATACGCTCCAGTTAATACCGCTTTGAAATTGTGCATTTAATTCAACTTCGAGTATTTTAGCTTCGATGATGACTTGGCGGTGAACTATATTTTGAATTTTATCTAAATATTGCGCAACTGAGCGTAGTTCATTGGGAAAGGCTTTAACAATAATAACGCCAGATCTAGGGTTGAGTACGATAGATCTACCATCTTGAGTGCCAACTATGGTTTCAAGATTAAGTCGCAATAGATCCCAAAATTTAGAATTTGATGTTGTATTAACTAGGCCGCTTGGTGTTGAGCCAGCTTGTTGAGTCGAGCTTACGCCAGTAGATGTCAGAGTGTTTTGAATTGTATTGGTAATTTGTCCTGAACCGACAGATGTTTGTGACTGTCCAGTACGGTCAACATCTATGTAGTTAACATTAAATACCCTGGTTTCCAAACGACGGGGAAACACTTGATATCCGTATGAGGTTTTTTCATATTCAAATCCATATGCATCTCTTACTGCGTCCATAGCTTTGGGCACGGTTACTGATTTTAGTTCCAATGTGACGCTGCCGGTAATTTGAGGGCTTATGGTCATGTTATATTTTGTATCTTTTACTAACCCCATAAAAAAGTCTTTTGCTGGAACGTTGTTAACTACAACGTCAAACCGTTGCTCTTGTTCCATAGATGCTTTAGGGGTATTTGGCAAATTGATGATAATTTCAGGCATTAGGGCATTTCGTACTTCTGGCGATAGTGTGGAGCTATTTTTAGAAGAATTCTTCAAAGAGCGGTTAGAGCTCATCCCATCTCTTAAGGCAGCGTCAATCGCATCCCCATTATTATTGGATAGGGGTTCGGTTATAGTGCAAGCGCTAATTAATGAAAAAACGCTGATAGCTAATAATAAGTTATATTTTTTGATCAATTTTTTCACGGGCTTCTTTCTCATTTTTTATTATTGGAGTTTTAATGGTGGAGTAGATCATGGCAATTTTATTTTCCTTGCCACCATCAGTTGTTAGGGTGATGCCTTTGGTATCGATTGCAGTTATTGTAGCATCTGCAATTTTATCGCCTATGATGAAAACATGGTTTCCTATAATTACTCGAGGGTTTTTGCCGGTAAAAACAGCTGTAATATTTACATCATTATTTGGCAAATTGGCGTAGGTGTTCTCATATGCTGGTGGTTGAGTAGGATCGCGTAGGGTTTCTTCAGCGTGACCCTGCAACGAGAGACCTAATAAGCTCAAAGTAAGAGTAATTGTTAGTTTACATAATTTATGCATTTATCCGCTCTCTGTAGCATTTATAGTATGAAGATGGATCGTTACTTCTGCAGTGGGATACTCAGTAACCTCATATTCTAATTTATCCCAAAATATTCTCCAGGGAAGCTTTTCAGCCGCTTGTAAATACCTCATAGTAGAAAAATAATCCCCTAAAAACTTTATTGTTATTCCGTGCTCAAAAACTCTGGTATTGGTTTGGGGTAATACCACCTCTTTTGGCGGAGTATTGTGTAATTGGAGCAGGACTAAATTATTATTGTTGTTTAGCAGGTCATGTAAAAACATTTTAGTTTGTTGAGGGGATAATATCTTGGTAAAAATATTATTATCTTTTCCCTGTTCTGAGATTTTTTTAGCTGCAATCTCTTCTTCTAGTGATTTAAGTTTTATTTTCATTGAGGATATGTTCACGTTTTTGGATTCTATTGTTGCGGATGTATCTCTCATGGCTCGCTGAATATTTTGCCAAAAACCGTAGTGCCAAATTATAAAAATAAGTCCTAGAATGATGGACAAAATGATATATTTTGCGGCAACAGGCAAATTGTCAATTATGTTTCGGTATTTGGTAAGTATTTTATTCATTCGTCTTCGTTAGTTTCTATTGTAGTAGGGGCTAATGTGCTAATTGTAAAATCTGTATTGCCAGTGCTGATATTTTCTCTTAATTGCAAAGCATCAAATTTTTTATTTTTAAAGTCATCGGATTTACTTAAAGAGTTGATAAGAGCTGACACGCTTGACGCGATAATCGCACTTCCTTGTATAGTTACAAGTTCATTTGGTTCAGAGAATACAATGTTAGTTAACCATACTCCATGAGGAGTGAATTTTGCTAAATCTTCTAGATAACGGTAAAAGCCTAGAAAGTTGATGGATCCAGATGGAAGGGTTTTAACATCTGGTAACACATTTTCTTTGAGTGGAAGAAGTATTTGATTATAAGAGTTGATTTTTGTCTCTATGGTTTTTTGGACAACCTCTAATTTAAGGATGGTTTTCTTTCTATCTGCATTGATACCTATGGCTAGGATATAGATTAAAATCAGCAGCAAAATCCATCCCAGGGATATCTGCGTGATAAGCCTGCTATTAAAAGCGTAGATCTTTTTTATAGTTAATTCTTCTAGTAAGTTAATGTTTTGTGGCATATTTATTTGCTCTATATGATATTACGTAGCGCCCCTCCGACTGCGACCCAACAGCTGGATTCTATTTGCTGAGTTATCGGTAGTTTAAAATTAACAGTTTTTTGTAAGGAAAATTTGGATATCTCTTTGTTCAAATTTTTTGCTATATCTTGGGTAATCTCTTGGCTTAGGTCGGTGTCGGGAGAGATTAAGAATCTGATGGGTATTTCTTGTTTAAGCTCAGATTGGCAATAGTTAAAAGATCGTTGGAGCTCTGTAATTAAAATACTATGATTAGCCTGGATGCTTTTTAGGTTTATGGGGATATGGCGTACAAATTGGATCCGGTGTTGTTTAACGAAAACCATCAAACAGTTATCATTAGTAATACTTAAAAAGCCGATGGCTTCATCCTGCTTAGCTATATCAGCAATTAAATTACGGACAGCAAATTCGCGAATATCAATAGCTATTGGTAATAGTCCACACTCTTGAATAATGTTGACTATATCTTGCAAGAAACTATGTTGTGCCGTAATAACAAAAATTTTATTTGGATTTTTACCTATTTCTTCCGGATAAAAAATGTCAACAGCTACATCCTCAAGAGGATAATTTATAACCTCTTTTATTTGCCAGCGGACTGCATTTTTATGCTCTGATGGCGGAAGATTGGGAGTGTTTAGAAGCGTTAGGCGATAATAATCAGGGTGTAAAACCCAGTTACATGCGGTTTTTGTGAGGTTATGTTTGTCAACAATCTTAGCTAAACACTCTTTAATCTGATCTTTGTTCGATTGATTGGTATTTTGGCATGGTTCAAATTCACATATAGACACTTCGGGATTGATTGGGTTCGGAGTATAAGCAAAAGCAATGCCATCGAGCCTGATCTCGATGGAGCATAATCCTTTGTATGGTGCTATTAGTGATTCCAATTTTATCCCTCAACTTACTATTTCGCTCAAGCTCAATTGTATATTACTTTTTGATTAAAGGAAATATTTTGATGAATTATTTGAGTTGAGGATCATTGATGTATAAAACAATTTTTTAGTGTTGTTAATAAACTTGAGTGGATTTTTGAAAACAACTATAATCTAACTGTCACAGTGATAAAAATCAAACAAATTAGGGGAAAATAATGAAAACATGGATTTTAGTTGCTAATGCTTCAGAAGCCAAGTTGTTGTCTACAGACAATTTACGTATTGGTGAACTTGGACTTGTAGGTGAATTTACTCATCCTGATAGCCGTAAAAAAGCTGCCGAGTTGACGTCTGATAAGCGGGGGCGTTATCAAACCGATTTGGGCGCGCATGGTGCCTTCAGCAAAAACGATCCCAAAGAGCTTGAATTAGAACATTTTGCAATACAATTATCTCATGAATTAAAATCAGGGTGGGACCAAAATAAGTTTAAAAATTTACTAATAGTTGCTCCTGCTCATTTTTATGGAGTATTAAAGAAACATTTTCATGTTGCGGGCGGTTTAGAAGAGACTCATATTACGAAGGATTATACTAAATATACTCTTAAGGAGCTGCATGATAGCCTTAAGGAGCAGCTGTTTTTTTAGGTTAGTTGCAAATTTAAGCTAGGCTTAGGTGTAGCTTATCAATCTACTATAAAGACCAGGCAATTTTGTAATAATAATTGTCTGGTTTTTTTCGTTATTTCTTAAGTTGTTGTGCTTTTGGTTGTGGTTTGTAATCTAAGTTATAATGTAATCCACAGCTACTTTTTCTTCTTGTTGCGGCGTTAATTATAAGGTCGGCGACTACCACTAGATTGCGTAATTCAATGAGATTTTTACTTATTTTAAACTTACTATAATATTCTTGAACTTCAGATTTGAGTAATTCTATCCTGCGGTGCGCCCTTTCTAGACGCTTATTAGTGCGTACTATACCAACATAATCCCACATTAGACGGCGTATCTCCCCCCAATTATGGGTGACAACAACCGCTTCATCAGAGTCTGTTACTTGCTCCTCGTTCCATGGGGCGCAAGGTGGTGGTAACTCAGTTTGGTTTAGCTGCTGTTTTATGTCTTCACTAGCTGATTTACCATAAACTATGCATTCTAAAAGGGAGTTGCTGGCGATACGATTGGCTCCATGTAGTCCAGTGCAAGATGTTTCTCCTAAGGCATATAGTCCTGATAGGCTGGTGCGGCCATGCTTATCAACAACGACACCGCCACAAGTATAATGAGCGGCTGGTACTACGGGGATCTGATGCTTGGTTATATCTATCCCAAGCTCAAGACACCGTTTGTAGATGTTGGGGAAATGCTTGGTAATAAATTTTGCTGATTTATGGCTAATGTCTAAATACACACAGTCTATTCCCAACCGTTTCATCTCAAAATCGATCGCACGAGCTACAATATCACGTGGGGCTAGCTCAGCAAGCGCATCAAACTTTGGCATAAATCTTTCACCATTTGGCAAAAGCAATATACCGCCCTCGCCACGTACCGCTTCAGAGATTAAGAATGATTTTGCATGGGGATGATATAGGCAGGTAGGGTGAAATTGGTTAAATTCCATGTTGGCAATTTTACATCCCACACGCTCTGCCATCGCAATTCCATCACCGCTTGAGCAGTCAGGGTTGGTGGTATAAAGATAAACCTTGCTAGCTCCCCCGGTGGCTAATACTATAAATTTAGCTTGAAAAGTTTCTACTGTATTTTTAAGATTATTTAGTGCGTATGCTCCAGAGCATCTTTCGTTTTGTTTGATTAAATTAATGGCGGTATATTCAGTAAAAATATCAACCGGTTCTTTTTTGACCATTGTTACCAAACTATTTTCAATTGCAGCACCAGTAGCGTCTGTAGAGTGCAATACCCGGCGGTGGCTATGTCCCCCCTCGCGGGTTAGATGAAAATTTTTGCCATCTTCGGTGCTAAAATTTACTCCTTGATTGACTAGCCAACTAATAGAATCTTTAGCATTAGTGACAACAAATTTAACTATATCTGGGTCGCATAAACCATCGCCAGTTCTTAAGGTGTCTTCGATATGGGATTCTATGCTGTCGGTGTTTGCTATTACAGCAGCGATCCCGCCTTGGGCATATTTTGTACTCCCTTCATCAATTGGGCCTTTGGATAATATTGCAACTTTGCAATGTTTAGTTAAGTTTAGGGCTACGGTCAGTCCAGCAGCGCCGCTTCCTATGATTAGAACATCATAATAATGATGGGTTTTCATTGATATAATAATCCCAAGTCTAGTGGTTGAAGGCTATG
>JAHIYS010000198.1 GCA_018814965.1 Gammaproteobacteria bacterium | reverse complement strand
CACGCTGCATCCAACATGAATGCGATCACTTACAAGGAATTCTTTATATCGACCATTTATCAAAATTAAAACGCGCCTTTCTTGATAAAAAAATTGCTAAATTATTACAAACCAACTAACCTTTTCTCATGAAAATAATCTTTGCTGGCACACCTGATTTTGCCCTGCCAACACTACAGGCTTTAATTAATTCACCGCATAAAATCTGTGCGGTTTATACTCAACCGGATCGTCCCTCTGGCAGAGGCAAAAAATTAACCCAAACACCTGTAAAAAAATTTGCTCTTGATCACAACCTACCACTATATCAACCAGCAACCTTAAAAGATGAAAACGCCCAAAAACAGATGCAGGATCTACATGCGGATGCCCTAGTAAATGTTGCGTATGGCCTACTCCTACCAAAAGCAGTATTAAAGGCAACAAAATTTGGGTGCATTAATATTCACCCTTCACTTTTGCCACGTTGGCGAGGAGCAGCACCAATTCAGCGCACGATTATGGCCCAAGACACCATTACTGGTGTAACTATCATGCAAATGGATATTGGGCTGGATACCGGGGATATTTATAAACAAGAAACCTTGCCTGTAACTAATACCGACTCTACCGCAACTTTACTTAAAAAAACTTCAAAGATTGGAGCAAAATTATTACTGGAAGTTTTGAACGAAATTGAAGCTGGGACAGCTAAGGCCACTCCACAAAGTAACGAGCAAACAACTTACGCCAGCAAAATCTCTAAAGAGGAAGGAAAAATAGATTGGAATAAAAATGCCCAAGAAATAGACTGCATGATTCGAGCCTTCAATCCTTGGCCAGTAGCCTATACCGAAATTAATGGAGACTACTTAAGAATTTGGGAAGCTAAAGCTCTAGAATCTAATCAAGAAACACATGAACCAGGGAAAATCATCAAAAGTGATAAAGATGGGATTATGGTTGCCACAGGCAATGGAATTTTATCTTTACTAAAAATCCAACTCCCCGGCGGAAAACCTTTACCTACAAACGCCATTCTTAACGCTCACCAACAAAAATTTGCCGTAGGACAAAAGTTTTCTTGATAAATAATTGCTATGGAGGAACCATGCAAAATAATCTACAAGAATTTATAAGTAACATCCCAAAAAGCGATCTTCACGTCCACCTTGATGGATCAATTCGAATTGAAACTCTGATTGAGCTCAGTAAAAGAGCTAAGCTACCACTGCCATCCTATACTGTTGAGGGACTAAATGAACTAGTGTTCAAAGATCAATATAATAATCTAGTAGAATATCTAAATGGATTTGCTTTAATATCACCAGCAATGCAAACCCCAGAAAACCTGGAAAGAATAAGTTATGAATTTGCTAAAGATAATATCGCTGAGGGTGTCTCATATGTAGAGGTTAGATTTGCCCCCCATCTCCACATAAATGATAAGCAGAATATCGATGAGGTATTGTTAAGCGTTAACCGAGGGCTCGACAAAGCTAAGCAAGAATACAATCAAAAACCAGAAGTTAAATCTAAAACAGTTCCGGAATTCAACTATGGAATTATAGTTTGTGCCATGAGGTATTTTACCAAGGGATTCTCTAAATTTTTAGATCATGTGCTTACAACCCACCAAAATTTAAATCTAAATTCAATTGTTGCTATAACTTCGTATGATCTGGTTAAGGCTTGCGTTCAAGTTAGAGATAAATATAATTTGCCAATTGTGGCATTTGACCTTGCGGGAGAAGAAGCTGACAACCCTCCAATACATCATAGAGACGCCTATCATTTTGCCCATAAAAACTTCATGCATTTAACGGTACATGCAGGGGAATCAACTGGGCCTGACATGATATTTCAGGCGGTAACTGAACTCTACCCAGAAAGGATTGGGCATGGGTTTTATTTATTTTCTAAAAACGAGATCGCTGATCCTGAGATTAAAGGTAAAGATGAATATATAAGAAAATTAGTTGAATATATAGCAGACCGAAGAACAACTATTGAGGTCTGTTTAACCAGCAACCTCCAAACTATCCCCACCATTAAAGAGATCAAAAATCACTCTTTTTCCAAAATGCTCAAAGCTAATCTAAGTACCACAATTTGCACTGATAATCGAACCATTAGCAAAACCAATGTTACAAAAGAGTTAATGTTGGCAATTCAGAATTTTAATCTAGATAAAAATAGCTTAAAAGATCTAATTATAAATGGATTCAAAAGAAGCTTTTATCCTGGATCCTATGAGGAGAAACTAGATTACATAAGGCAAATAAGAGCACGATATGATTTTTTAGTAAAACAATATTGCGATGTTTTATAAAGTCCAGATAGCCAAAACCATTGTCGCAGTGAGGTGCAACACAGAGAAAGTGTCAAATCTTGGCCTCTTCTCGAAATCCAATCACCGTAATCTCAGAATGAACTCCAAACCGATTAACTGGACCCCAAGAGCCGGTTCCAGAATTAACATATAGCCAAATATCATCTTGGCAATTTAAACCGTTGTGATACTTATGAGCCAAAGGAAGCAACAAACTAAAGGGGAAAAATTGGCCCGCATGAGTATGCCCAGAAAGCTGGAGATCAAATCCAGCCACTCCAGCTTCACATAAAGTACGGGGACTATGAGAAAGCAGGACTTTTAAATCAGAATGTTCATTAGAAAGTATCGCTTGTTGTATATCTGGTTTATGCTCCGGCAAAAATTGCCCTGCCGACACATCAGTTACTCCAGCAACCAATATTTTCACTCCTTTAAAATCTATTATTTGATTTTCATTAATCAGTGGCGTAAACCCTAATTCTCTCATCCCATTAACCCACTGCTTCGCTCCCCAATAGTATTCATGGTTACCAGTAACATAAAATTTACCCAGCGGCGCATACAATTTTGCTAGCGGCTGTAATTGCTTAATAAGACCCTGGACGGTTCCATCTGCAACATCACCAGTAAACACAATTAAATCTGGTTTTAATTTATTAACTTCCTGCACTACATTTTCTATATAATCATGACGAATCAAAGCCCCCACATGCAGATCACTAATTTGGACAATTTTCATCTCTTGCAATGAAGAAAGTTTGCCACTTATGGGCACAAAAATATCTATAATTTTAGGGACAGATAAAGCAGTTTTTAACCCAAATCCAGCTATCAAAAGCGCGATTATGAATATAACGATGCTGATTCTTTGGAATAAAATTGAATTTTGCATTGGGGTAAATAGAGAAAAATTATTCAATTTCGTAACTGTTAAAAAAACCAAATAACCCATATCGATTAAAAGAGAAAACAAAATAAATGTTACCCAAATTCCAAGTAAGGTAGAACCGGTCCATGCCAGCGCACGAAACCATAAGTTATCAGCCAAAGAAACATTATAACGATAAATAATTTCCCATCCGATCATCATAGCAAAAAGCAAAAGGGTAATTAGCATCGCCAAAACCTTGCACTCAGGCAAAAACTGGCCCACTTTAAAGTTGGTATAAAAAATAAGTAGCAATAAAACTATTGTTGGTATAATCCAAAAACGGTGCATAAATTGACCCTATCCTTTGGACTTCTAATTGGTATCAATAATGCCACATTTGCTACCAAAGAAGAAGGTGTCAAATCGTGACGCCTTTTAGCTGTTTATTTGACAAAAAACAAATAAAACCTTAATATTTACAGTGTAATAACCTACATGGAGTGATATATGAAGAAAATTTTGTTTGCTGTTTTTATTTCAGGTATTGGTATTTTTGCTATAAATACAGCTTATGCAAAAAAAGCTGTAGAAAACGCTAGTCTTAACGCAGAGATAGGATCAGCGACACAAGAGATTATCCAAAAAGCTAAACGTAATTCAGGATGGGATTGGTTAAATCGTACCGACTTTAGCTTTGAAATGATGGATCTTAGTAAACCAACCTGGTCACTTGAAACCATACAACCTATTTATCAAACTCCAGACTCCTTAAGCAACACATATTTCTTTCAGGGGCGTTGGGCTTATAAAGGTATGGACAACACATTCAATTTTGGTCTTGGCTATCGTCATTTACTTGATAACCAAAGCTGGATATTTGGTGTTAATGGGTTTTATGACCTAAAAGGCAAGTATGCTCACCAACGTATTGGTGCCGGAGCAGAAGCAATTGGAAAATACATTACCTTACGCAGCAACTATTACCATGGGATCACTGGAAGAAAGGATACCGAAACAATAGATGGGATCAGCTATAAAGAAAAAGCTTTAAATGGATATGATGCTGAAATTGACGCACCAGTTCCGTTTTTACCATGGATACGTGTAGCTGCTAATTATTTCCGATTTAAAAGTGCAACATCAGGAATTAATGACATCACAGGAAATATTCTTACAATTAGAAGCAATCTTACGAAATATTTATCTCTCGAACTTGGTCGTAAGAATGACACACTTCAATTTTCACAAAAGTTTATTATGCTAACACTTAACTTGATGGGTAATCCTGTTAATGGTGTCCAAGGAACAATGACAGATGGCATATTCAAATCAATTGCATTTGAGGGGCGTGACTTAAGAGAACACACCTTAGATAAAGTGCAAAGAAATAATGACATCGTGGTTGAAAGAACTGGCACTGGCAGCAGCGGTAGCAATGGAATAATTATTGGTCGGAGAAATTAATCATGAAAAAAACTACAATTTTTAGCTTTCTTTTTCTAGCAGCCTCTCTTACATCGCAAGCATTTGCAGGACCATTTGTAGATGCTGGTGGAGCACCTGCAACTCCATCAAAATATGAGGTTACGATAAAATCTATTGAGTTTCGTAATAAAGATACCGGAAACTACGTACCTTATTTTTCTGGGGAATCTAAACTTGATATTGCCAGTGTAGTCCCTGGTGGAACTGGTGGATTTATAGGCAAAAATACAGCAATAACTCCAGGCACATACGATAAAATGCGGGTTACAGTATCCACCAGCTTCTCTATGAAAGGTTCAGCGAGTAATGTTGGGCCAGCAGTACCAGCTGCAACTTGTTCAACCGGTGGAACTGGCACGGACGAAATTAGTGGTTATACTGTAAATATAGCTCTTCTTAATGGTACAACAGCGGATCAAACTTTATCAGTTCCACCAGAAGTAGCAACCGATAAAGTTGTAAAACCGGCTGGGGTAACTTTTACCAGTAACGCCGTTCAAATCGTAACCGACATAAATATTACTGTACCTCCTAAATCCACCAGCTTACCTGAGGGATTATCGGTAAGATTTGATGTTCCTGGTACACTTGAATTTTTAAATTATCCTGGGAAAGGTTGTTATGCCATTGCGCTTCCACCAATAATGACCATAACTACACCTGATGGTTCTTCATATACTTTTCAAGTCCAGTTGACATAATAACAAACCCCACAAGCTTAAGCTTGTGGGGTTTTGTTTTTTAAGGTTAGAGGTGTCAGGTCTTGACACCTTATACCCCTGAATGCATAAAACATCTTGTGCTCAACAGCTTCAAAAAAAACTTCTACCTTGAAATCTATAAAGAAAAGATAAACTACATTAAACAGATAACCGCCAGATATGATTTTTTAGCGAAGCAATATACTGGCATTTTTTAAGCCTCTTGCATCAACAGTGGTTTTGCTTCATAATGATGATTGGAATATTTTTTATCTTTATTAAATGGAGAAAATTTATGACATATACGCCAGTTAATTATGTTGAAGTTTATCGTGACGCCTTGAATAATCTTTATAGTGCTGTGGCCTTCCCACCTAGAGGAGCTAGCCCCTATGATGCGTTTATAAAGGCTATTTCTGCTATACAGGATTTGGATAAACATTTGCAAAGCTTACCAAGACCAGAAAGAGAGGAATTTTTAAGCAGTATGACTCTAAAAGATTATATTCAAATTAAGGCTCTGTTTTTCTTGACTGAAAAACACGGTGATAGTGATTATTCTGAAAGTTTAAATCACTATCAAGCACTGCCGGAAGAACCGAATCCCAATGAGTATTTTAAAAAATATAAAAAATATAAAAAAGATGATGAACTCGAACCAACTCTACTTAACACTTTAGAGCAGCATATACAAAAAATAGAAAAAAGAAATTCTCCGAAAGATATCTCAAATTTAAAACAAGCTATCGGAGACTTTTGCAAAGCTGAGGAAGAGATAAGAAAGTTGAGGAATAAAAGAGGTTTATCTTCTATTGCTTTCCCAATCGGTTATGCTGATACGAAAATTAAAGGTGCATTAAATAAAGCAATCGGGCCTTCCATCCGCCAATCAATATATTTTAATGTCCTCCTTGAGGATCTAGATAATAGCAAAAAAGAAATTTATAAAGAATTGTCAGAAGCGAAGAAAGATTTACCAGCAGGTGGTAAATTCGCCGAATTAAAAGCACTTATCAATAAAGTACTGGATGCTATTGGGGTAAGAACGTTATCTGAAAAAGTAAAGGATGTAACAAAAAGTCAGAAACAGGCTTGGACTGTTAGGCAAGAAAAAGAGATTGGCAAACTCAGTATTTAGAAGAGAAGGGGTCAAGTCCTTACAATCGACAACACCATTTTTTCATGATAATGGTGATTGTAAGATATTTATAGATCTCTTATGCGATTCTTCTATTCAAACTTGATAGTCGTAATCTCCGAATGCACCCCAAAACGATTAACTGGCCCCCAGGAACCGGTCTATACACTTCAGCCTGCGTAGAAAGTATCGTTACACCTATTAAACGCAACCTAAAGGTTGCGGCTACCTGTTCTTTGATAATCGCACATCGATAATTACTAGCCCCAAAACCAGTAGCCACAGGGTTTTAGTTAAACCAGTCCCATTTTGCCCCAATAGCTGTCTAGATATGATCTAAACTCTTTACCCCATTCGAGATCAACTGGTGTAAGCAACGACTCATGTGAAGGTGGTTTTTTACCACAAATCTCGGCAGCAAATTGATCACGGATTTTAATAATTGCTGGATGAATTGGTGCTTCAAATAAAGTTTCAACCTTTTCCCCACTAAGAGAATCTGCAGTAGGACGTATGATATCAATCTTACCAATTGGGGTAACTTTCACTGCATTACCAACATAAGCCAAACCAATTATTTCACCATTACGGATCTGTTCTAAAGTAATATCTTGCTCACGAACTTTAAATCCTAAAGCTGGAGCAAGATGCCTTACTACATAATCCAGTACAGTACCACCCAAACGATTAACTCTCATTGGCGGATAAATTAAGGTTTCACCATCTTTAAGTAAAGCTAACAGTTCCTCCCCTGGGCCATCAGATAAAACCCCATGACGCATTATCTCATCGAACCCTCTGAGACTAAAATCAAGCTCACCATTTTTAATGCCATAAGGCGCAAGATAAATCAATTCATCATATTTAAGATTACGAGCTAAACTACCATCAGTAGATGCCGCACCATAATTTGAAGCATGTTTACCTACTATAGGAAACATCCTCTGCCCACCGGTAATAACTGCTCGCGCCCCTTCTTTATCAACCCTTGCAACATCAGGGAAATAACTACCCCATCGAAACACTAATACACTACTCTCAATAAAGTATCCTGGCGTAAGGGAAACACCCCAAGGGCCAACACCGCTACCAGCAGATGGCCTAATATAAGCACGCGTTGGAACACCATCATCAGTTAATAGAGCATCTGTACCATGAATAGCTACTGTGTCTAAAATCAACTGTCCGAACTTATCTAGCGGCATAGCTATATTATAACCACGGGATTTCAACGAACGAGCAAATCGCGCTAATCTTGGGCGATGCAAAATAACGTTAACCCCAGTAATATTATTGTTTTTATCCAAAACCGCCTCAGCACTTGAACCTTCCCAAGCTCCAGTAGCATAATCAGCGCGATGCTGTTGATTAGGAGCAAGATTTAAGATCGAGTGAGGTGGACACATAACTACTTTTTCTGGTGCAAAGGGTAAGTTACGAGCTACATATTTAGTTTTTTGCCAGCTTTTTCCTACCAAATCAGCATAATGGGTCTGCACCTTATTAACATCTTCGTGCCACCCTGTTAGTGAATCTCGATATTCTTGGCGCCAATTCGCAATATTGTTATCTGTAGACATTCTATACCTCTTTTTTTACATTAATTAATTGAGAGCATTATATAATATTTAGATTGTGTAATAAATATCAAAAATCTCTGAATCAAAATAAAAGTTAAGATTTAGTTTAGATATTTTGTTTTTGCTGTCATTGCGAGCCACAGGCAGGCCCGAAGGGCGAGCGACAGGATGTCGCGAGTACTCCAAAAAATCATGAAATTTACATATCTAATTTTATTAGCACATAAACCATAAACTATTTTACATTATCACTGGATTGCCACGTCGCAAGCTTTGCTTGCTCCTCGCAATGACATACAAGGCATCAGTTAGAAACGCTAGCTCCAGCCACCAACACTGCTTTAAGAGTAACATTTGTCAACGAATTATGTGACTCTTACAACAATAACATGAATTTTACCATCACCAACTTTACCGAATTCTTATATACTGCGGAGATAATAGCTTAGTACCAAACTGTCTAAACCTAATCTGTATTAACATATATTCACCATCTCCATCAAAACCGGTTATAACCCCATCCCCAAAATACTCATGGAATACATTTTGACCCAAACGGAATTGATTACTATCATCGATAAGTGGCATAGAAATAGAAACATCTTCGGAAAATGCTGGTTTAACACTATTTAACAAAGAATCGCTTTTAATCAGATCTGATGGCACTTCACGCAAAAATCTCGATGGGAGCCTAACATTAACACTGCCTCGTAAACGGCGCGATGTAGCATACAAAAGATATAGCTTTTGCATCGCTCTCGTCATCCCGACATAACACAAACGCCGCTCCTCTTCTAAATCATCTTCGGTCCTCATCGACATAACGTGGGGAAACAACCCATCCTCCATCCCGCATAAAAAAACCAATGGGAACTCTAATCCCTTTGCTGCATGTAATGTCATGAGTTTAACGCAGTCATCAGTATCATCAACATTTTCTCCGGACTCCAAAGCCACATGAGATAAAAAGTCTTGTAATACCTGCTGCCTATCATTACTGGCAACAAAAGTTAAAAATTGATTAGCTGCCGTAATTAACTCATCTAAGTTCTCTAACCGTGACTGCTTGTATTCTGCATATTGCGGCTTCGAATAATGAACCTGAAGATTAGTTAACCGAATAACAAAACTAATCAATTCTGCTAAATCTAGATTAATTATCTGCTTTTGAATCTCCTGAATTAACC
The DNA here is from genome assembly GCA_018814965.1 of Gammaproteobacteria bacterium. Lineage (GTDB taxonomy): Bacteria > Pseudomonadota > Gammaproteobacteria > UBA9339 > UBA9339 > UBA9339. The sequence goes on along the minus strand of JAHIYS010000198.1, from coordinate 499 downwards.
CTATAAAATCACCTAAAGCAGCTGCTGCCCTTTTAGGCAACTGATTGGTAGCTATCATGGCTTGGGTTGCTTGCCATAACGAGCAATTGTTTGATCGCGCATGAGTCCTTAATAAACTTAGAGCTGCTTCACCAACACCTCTTGTTGGCAAATTAACCACTCTTTCAAAAGCAGCATCATCGTTATAATTCATCAACAAACGTAAATATGATGAAACATCTTTAATTTCAGATCTCTCAAAAAATCGCATCCCGCCATAAACACGATATGAAACCCCGCTACGTAACAACTGTTCTTCAATAACCCGTGATTGGGCGTTGGAACGATACAATATAGCAACCTCATTTAAACTCTTCCCCTCTTTGGACCACAGCCGTATTTTATCAACAACGTAACGCGCTTCATCAATTTCATTAAAAGCGGCATATACAACTATCTGCTCCCCATCGGCAGATTCAGTCCACAATTTTTTCCCTAATCGATTATAATTATTAGCAAT
>JAHIYS010000197.1 GCA_018814965.1 Gammaproteobacteria bacterium | reverse complement strand
TTATAATCCCACTTATAGTATTTTTGCTTCTTCCCACTCAACCCATTAGTTTTTACATCTTTTTTGTGAGGTTTTAAATCTTTCCAAACCTTACTTTCTGCTTTGGAAGGATTGACCTTACGGTCCGTACTTCCTTGAGTTTTACCAGACTCAGTAGTTTTACCCCCATCCATCAAATACTGATTATCTAAACAAGCTTTTGTAGCTCCAGAAGCTGCTCCTACTGCGCCAACAACTCCGCAGTATGGTTGACCATAAGCTAAGCCACCAACTGCCCCCGGTGGCCCCGCAAACAAAAACCCAGCGCCAACAAACATTAGCTCACAAACAGCGTAATTTAAAGCGCCGCCTGTTAATCCTCCAACAACAACTTCCGTTGCAAATTTGGGATTGATACTAGATGTTCCGGTATCGACAACATCCAACAATTGTACAGCAGATTCTTTTAATTTATTAGGAAAATCATCTCGAATGATATTTTCAGCAAATTCTTTAAGATTATCAAGATTGTTTCCGATAAATTCACCTAAACTCTTCGGATCTTTACTAAAAAAATCTTTAATAAAAGCTTCACGTTTTTGTTCTGCTACCTCTTTAAGTTTTTGATCTATTTTTTTTTCTAATACAATTTGAACTTCTTCTGGAGGATCTTGAAAATTCGTGTTTACGAATATATCTTCAAATACATTTATATCAGGTTCTCGAATCCTCTGTCTACCATAACATATCTTGCTTATGTGTGGATTATAACCCTCACTATCTGAACGAGTTAACACATATATGTAGTTCGTACTAAATGTTCCACAAGAGCCCTCGATTGCATGTTCAAAATCAAAACCATCGGGACAATTCTGATATTCGTTGGTTTTTGAAAAATGACTAAAATGCGCAATATTTGCTGAATTAATACAACAAAAATTCCATCCTCCAGTATATCTATAACAATCATTTAAGCAATGACAATAGGCAGCAGCCTCTGCGCCAGTTATTGGCATCAATGTATTAAAAAGACCTGTGGCAATAGTATCTAGCAATTTGGTGGGCACTGAAACCAAACTCTTTAGCTTATTCGAAAATGAGACTTGATACGCATCTATGCTTGCAGTATCTTTGGAATAAGAATTTTGGACTAAAGAATCATCTATTACATTTGTTTTTCCCAACGACGGGGGCATAGACTGACTTGTTTTGTCATCATCCACATTTACTTCTTGTGTATTTTTCGCTGAATAATTTTCTACAACTGTATTTGTTGCCTCAGATCCAATAAATGCAAGAGCCTCTTTATCTTCCTCTGTCATCGTTAATGGAGCAATAGTATGATCCAATTGCACTAATATAACCATCGCTTTTGATCTTAGTGGCAAAAAATCTTCGATACTATCCTGTAGCACCCTAATCTTTTGAACCAACTCTTGATCTTCTTCTTTAAGCTCTATAGTTTCTCCTTCTGCTATACTTACATCATTAAATTTATTAGGGATTATTTTGGCGCGTACTCTGCCACCATTAGATAGCTGATTTATTAATAAATTTCTTTGTACAATAAGGCTCTTTAAATCTAGCACCTCTGCTGGCCAACTATTACTTGCTTCAATGTTGATATTGGATATTGTTGCGTTATCAGCTAACGTTTCAAAAGCAGTTTGCCAGCCTATATTGGTGATTAAATTACCATTAAGGATAATTTCAGTTAACGTATTGTTATCTTTTAAAGCCTGAAAAATCGTTAATATACTTTCATCATCAATTTTATTTTCTGAAAGATTGATCATACATAATGAACTATTTATTCGTAATAGCTCCGCTAATATTTCTGACTCCGTATTGCCAATGCCATCTCTGACCAAACTTAAATCTGCTAAAACCGGCATCATCGAAAAAACATCTGTAAGATTTCTCCAAAATTCTGCACTCCCCTCCGAATAACCATTTAAAGTGAAGCTATATAGCTCTGAAGTAGAGTGTATTGTCTCGATCAACTGCTGCTCCATTTCATTATCTGAGTAAACATTACTCTCAAGCTGAAGTTGGCGCAGCGTCGGATTAGATTGTACTGCCTGCATTATTTTAGAAAATGTTCCTGGCAAAAAATCAAGTCGAGTGAATTGCAGACTACCTACCGATTGTTTTTGATCTGATAAAATATTAGCTATCTCTTCTGCTACATCTGGGGTAACAACAGTATCTTTGAGAGTGATTTGAATATACTCACGATTGACTCTATCATCAGTATATGACTGTTTTATAATATTGGCATATCCAGATTGGCTACAAGCTGACACTATCAAACCAAACAGTATGGATATAATTTTACGACAACTATTTTTTGTTATCATATTCATCATGCTCAATTATTATACATTGAAAGCAGAATATTGTTAAAGATTATGCTCAGGAACATACAGTCGTCATGTCTTCATTAAATAAAGATAACAATAGATCAAAGTTTGGTCACTTTTTTGCAATCAATCTCGCAAGTTGACATAAAGAAAATTAGATGATTATATAGAGCCTGTCTAGGTTGCTTCGCCTGCACTGCAGAGGCTTGCAATGACGTTAATTAAGTGCCCGTAGCTCAGTTGGATAGAGCACCAGCCTTCTAAGCCGGTGGCCACAGGTTCGAATCCTGTCGGGCACACCATAGAATTAAAGCTAGCCAAAGGTAGCGTGAAGCAACACTTTAGGTGACAACCGGTATAAAATCGAGATACAATGTACCGAAAGTACCTGTAAAGCTTTAGAGATTATTGCCAAGGTTTTGTTATGGTGAGCGTAGCTCAATAGGTAGAGCCCCGGATTGTGATTCCGGTTGTCGTGGGTTCGATTCCCATCGCTCACCCCAACATTAAAATAGTAGTTATGATTCTCATAACCTCTCACCTTGATGTAATCTTCAATGGTTAACTTGACCTAATGTAACCAACCAAAATAATTGCCCACACAATAATCACATTAATAATAGATATTAACACCGCTGCCGAAGCCATATCTTTAATTTTTTTTGATATAGGATGAATTTCCATGCTAATCCTATCTACAACATTTTCTATGGATGAATTTATAATCTCCATAAGCAAAACCAAAAACCAGCTGCCGATTAAAAGTGCTTTTTCAATTGCGCTCGCACCAAAAATTAACGCAAAAGGGATTATTGCAACAGTTAAAAACACTTCTTGTTTAAATGCAATATCATCTTCAAAGATGGCCTTTAAACCACACCAGGAATGATAAAAAGACTGTAGTAGATGCTGATTTTTATGTCGGCTCTTCTGAGCTCCTTTACTATTTTCGATCATGGCCATAAAACATAGCTCCAATTTTGAATCAATTTTTCGACTAAGCTCGAAGCATGGGTTCCAAACTTACTCTCGTGGTTTACCGCTTGGAGATTGTAACCCCATACCGCCGTAACAGCACTATTATAATAAAATAATCATTCTTTATAAACAGATTAAATGTCTCATGTAATAATTATAACCCATTGATAATAGACATATCTGTTGTTTTTTTAAACCAGCACTAATTCCAAACTAAATGTTCTTTACTTTATATAGCAGTATTACATGCAAAATAAGATCAAAAATTACCAATTTGCATAACCATAAGACAGTAATTTAAATAAATCCATTTTGATAAAAATATGTCTATTTATATAAACTTTATTCATGATAATTATTGTTTTCTATATAAAGCTAGACCACATAGATAAATATCATTAAAATACCCAGTATTATACACTCCTGGGTAAATACTTATATGACCATAACCAAAACATTAACATTTTTATCCGAAGGGGCTCAAATTGCAGGAACTTTATATTTCCCCAAACCACATATAGATCGTAAGATACCAGGAGTTGCATTATGCCAAGGTTTCGCTGGCACCAAGGAAATGCTTTTGCCAGCATATGCAAAAAAGCTAGCAGACAATGGCTATCTAGCTTTAACATTTGATTACAGAGGATTTGGTAGCAGCGAAGGAGAACCTGGCAGATTGGTACCAAAATTACAAGTAGAAGATATTAAAAATGCAATATCATACTTATCCTCCCTCGATGAAATTGATGCCAATAGAATCGGGCTTTGGGGAACATCCTATGGCGCAGCTAATGCAATTGTGGCAACTAGCGAAGATCAGCGAGTAAAATGTCTATGCATTCAATTAGCCTTTGGAAATGGCGAGCGATGCATTACTGGGAACATGACTCCAGAGGATAAAAACAAACTCAAAGAGACCCTCTTAAAATTGCAAGAGAAAAAAGAATTGACCGGCAAAGAGATGATGGTGCCTGTTAGCAAAATATTATCTGATGAACAATCAAAGAAGTTTTTTCAAGAATATTCCGATAAATTTCCAGAATTAAAAACTAAAATCCCTTTTTTAACTATTCTTGAAACGATGAATTATAAACCTGAAAACTATCTGAAAAATCTAAATGTACCAATTTCAATCATTGGCGCAGAAAAAGACTTGGTTAACCCTATCAGTGAAACTTATGCTTTATATGACCTGGCGTTGGAACCAAAAGAGTTAATGGTAGTTAAAGATGCTACTCACTTTGATCTTTATGCTGGTGATTATTTAGAACAGGTCACCAATAAGCAAGTATCATGGTTTAATAAATACTTATAAACCCTTGCCCCCTTCTCTTGATCTTAAGAAATTATGGGTTTGACGGCTCGACAAAATATAATAATCGTCGTCCCGCAGCTTGATCGCGGAATCTAGTTATCTGCTTATTGAGATTGCCGCGTCGCAAGCTTTGCTTGCTCCTTGCAATGACATACAATGTATCAAGTAGAAATCCTGGCTCCAGTCAGCAACGATGCTTTAAGAGCACAACGAATTCTGTGATCTTTACAACCAGCTATCGCCGGCACAACAAAAAATATGACTTTTGCCAACATGACAAAAAAGCGGATTTTAGCAAGCTCAACAATAATAACGATTACTTGAAATACTCTGAATGATATATGTGTAAAATTGTGACATGAAGACTGTAGAAGTAAATTGGCTCCCCGGGAAGGGCTTGAACCTC
>JAHIYS010000196.1 GCA_018814965.1 Gammaproteobacteria bacterium | reverse complement strand
GTAAAAGAGATTTTAGCGGCAAAAGATATTGTATGTCATGTTGGTTATTGGGATATAGATGGAAAGCCGAAGGTGATTTTAGTTGATTTTAAGGCGCGATTTAAGATTGATGATTTATTGTATTCTCTATGGGTTGATTTTGGTATTGATTCAATGGCAAGTAATTATGATTACCATGAGCCTATTTTATTTTCGACAGCAGCTGGTGAAATAATTAGTATTTTGGCTGAAAATAAGTTAATTCAAGATAAGCAGGTAGTGGCGCATTTTCACGAATGGATGTGTGGCGCAGGCATACTATATTTAAAAAAACATTATAACAAAGTTGCTACTGTTTTTACTACTCATGCTACGGTATTAGGAAGAGCTCTAGCAAAAGAGAATCGTTTGGTTTGTTCTCTTCCGGTAAATTTTGATGCTGATGCTGAGGCGCGTAAACTAGGTGTGTTTGCTAAATATTCCTTAGAGAAAGTGACGGCACGTGAAGCGGATTGTTTTACTGCTGTTAGTAGTATAGTGGCCAATGAAGCCAATTCTTTGCTGAATAAGTATCCAGATAAAATAGTATGTAACGGCTTAGATATTGAGTCCTCTCTAAAAAAAATAATTCCTAATAAGATACCTAAGACCCGCGAAAAATTAATACAAATTGCTAGCCAAGTAACAGGAGAAAAGCTAGGAAATAATGCCTTGTTATGGATTACTTCAGGTCGTTATGAATTCCATAATAAGGGATATGATTTGTTATTAAAGAGTTTGGCGCAGCTAGATGGAGATTTGACTCAAGATCTACCGCCCGTTGTAGTTTTTTTTCTGGTCGCTGCAGATCAGCATAGTAAAGAGGATAGTTTATTGGGTATAACTCAGGCAGAGTTACCAGAACAAAAAAATGCCATTGGTTTGGCTACGCATAAAGTTTATAAGCCAGATAGTGATAGTATCATTAAGTTATGTAATGAACTGGGTTTCAAAAAACCTGGGCGCAAGATCCATGTAATTTTTTCTGATGCTTACTTGGAGGGGGATGATGGTGTATTTGATATAGAGTATGAACAAATTCTTGCTAGTTGTGATTTGAGCATTTTCCCATCTTTTTACGAACCATGGGGTTATACCCCTTTAGAAAGTATTGCTTATTCTACGCCAACTGTTACTACCGACCTTTCAGGTTTTGGTAATTGGGTTGTTAGTAGTGTTAAGGAAGATTTTTCCGGTGCGCTTTTCGTCTTAAAGCGTAAGGAATGTGACGAATTAAAGGTTAATAGTAATTTGCATAATTACTTATTGACGGTAGTTAAAAGGAATAGTGACAAGACTTATGTTGCAGAAGTGCGAGAAAAGGCTTTCAAGATCTCGGGTTTGGCTGATTGGTCTCATTTTTATCAGGATTATTTAGATGCATATAGCCAGTCGGTAAAATTTAATAAATTGTCTCGAGCGTCTCTTGAGATAACAGGTGATGATAGTAAGTCAGTTACTAGTATTCATGATGCTATTATTACCTCGCCCCGGATGCGCGCATTTCAATATGAATGTATTTTGCCTGAGAAATTAAAAGACCTGCGAACATTAGCGTATAACTTCTGGTGGTCATGGCATAAAGAGGCTAAGATTTTATTTCAGCGTATTGATCCATTGTTGTGGGAGGATGCGCAACATAACCCCGTGCATTTTTTAAATTTAATTACCCCGCAAAAATTAGAAAGTGCTGCGAATGATGAAGAATTTTTAGAATTATATAGTCGGGTTATTAAAGATTTTAATGACTATATTCAAACGGATTGTGATGTGATTAAGTTTTGTACTACGACAGCCGTAAGTGTTTCACGTCCTATTGCTTATTTCTGCATGGAATATGGTATTGACGAATGTTTGCCAATTTATTCTGGTGGTTTGGGGATTCTTGCTGGTGATTATTTAAAAGCGATGTCAGATCTTCATATGCCAGTAGTTGCGGTTGGATTGTTTTATAAGCAAGGATATTTTTTGCAGAAAGTTGATGCCAAAGGTGAGCAAGAGGCCTTATATGAAGCTTGGGATACTAATCAGATCCCGATGAGGCCAGTTAATGATGATACGGGTAAAGCAATTTTAGCTGGTGTAGAATTTTTAGGTCGTACGGTATATATTCGAGCATGGGAAGTTAAGGTGGGGCATATTAGTTTGTATTTGCTTGATACCGACGTTCCTGAAAACGCGGCAGATGATAGGAGTATAACTAATAGTTTATATGGCGGCTCGCGTGAAATTCGCTTGATGCAGGAGATCGTTTTGGGTATTGGTGGGGCAAGGTTTTTAGTAGATAAGCTTAATATTAATCCTGCTTTATACCATTTAAATGAAGGGCACTCAGCATTCTTGCTATTAGAGCGTATTAGAGATTTATATCATCAAGGTTTTAGTTTTGAAGAGGCGTCTGAAGCTGTAAGAAGTTCATCAATCTTTACTACACATACACCGGTTGCTGCTGGTAATGAAGCTTTTTCTGAATATCTTATAAAAAGATATTTAGAAAATTATGCAAATTCCAGATTAGGGATTTCATTTGATAAACTGTTTGATTTAGCGCGAGATGTTAGTACGTCCGAAAGACTTTTTTCTATGACAGCCTTAGCGTTGCGTTTAACTTTAAGCGCTAACGCGGTTTCGAGATTGCATGGTGAGGTAGCTCGCTCAATGTGGCAAAAGATATGGCCAGGCTTGCTTAATGCCGAGGTTCCAATTGAAACGGTTACTAATGGTGTTCATTTAGTAACATGGTTGGGTAAGCCTATGGGGGCTCTATATGATGATTATTTGTCTCCTAAGTGGTATGAAGAACAACATGAAGAGGGTATTTGGGGAAAGGTCAAAGAGATTTCAGATGATAGGATATGGAAGGCACACCAGGAGCAAAAAGAAAAACTTATTGAAATAGTTAAGCGGTTAATTGTCGATCAGTATACTTTGCGTAGTGAAGATAAAAAATTGATAAACTCATCTTTAAGGTGTTTGACAAACGATACTTTATTGCTTGGTCTATCACGTCGTTTTACTGCATATAAAAGGAATAATTTATTTTTACTTGATATCGAGCATTTGGCTAATGTTCTAACAAATGAAGAACGACCGGTAGTGATATTGGTTGCGGGAAAAGCTCATCCAGCAGATGTTGTTGGTAAAGATCTTATTCGTGAAATAATTGAAACTTTACGTTTGGATGTTTTTAATGGCCATATTATTTTCCTTGAAGAATATAACATTGGTTTGGCTAAGTTATTGGTGCAAGGGGTGGATGTATGGCTTAATACCCCTATTTTGGGAAGAGAGGCTTGTGGTACCAGTGGCATGAAGGTGGGAATCAATGGCGGGTTAAATTTTTCTACTAAAGATGGTTGGTGGGAGGAGGCATATAGTAAATCAATTGGCTGGCAGGTCGAGAGTTTGGCTTCAATTGACAATCAAGAAAAAAGAGCAGATATAGAAAATATGTATTTATTAGAGACGCTCGAGGATGAAATTATACCTCTATACTATCAGACTAACCGTTCTGGTTTTAATCCAGAATGGGTGGCAAAGATGAAGAGATCAATAAGTTTGATTGCTGGTCAATATAATGCCATTCGGATGGTAAGGGATTATGTTAATAATTTATATACTCCCGTAGTATTGCGTAATGAGAAATTAATGAGGGGTGGATGTTTAGAGCTCAAGTCTATGGTTGCTTGGCAAAATAGCATTATTGAGCGATTCAATACTTTAAAAATTAAAGCAATTTTTATTAATGGGGTTAAGAATGGCAAAATAACATCTCACGGGTTGTTACAGATTAAACTGCTACTTTATCTTGGTAAAATGATGTTGAATGAATTGCAGGTAGAATTTATTTTAATGAAGAAGAATGGTGATAAACTGGTCGCCACGCCCACTATTGTTAACTTAAGGCATGTTGAATCGGAGCCGCGTGAATCAGGAGTTTCAGCTTACATTGGTGAGTACCAGCTTGAGGATACGGGATTTTATTTATATGGAATTAGAGTATTGCCATATAATTATATGCTATTTAGGCAGCAGGATTCTAAGATGGCGTATTGGGGATGAGGAGTAAATTTTTTAAAAAATTAATATCTTACGTTTTTTTGCCGCAACAGATTTTTTTTAAGATCTCTCATGTTCGTGTGTTAAATGCCAGGACAAAATATATAGGTGATAAAAGGATGGCGATCATGTCAACTTTTTTAGTAGTGTTTGGCATGATGATTTTCACAATTTATATGTTTTATCCTGGTGTTATTAACGCTGATTCAGCTTCGCAGTTGTTGCAGGCGCGCTTATTTAAATTTGCAGATTGGCATCCGCCTATGATGAGTTTTTTATGGTTTTTACTAAACCATATTTATGATGGGGTGCCGGTTATGCTAATTTTTCATAATCTGGTGTTTTGGAGTGCTTTATTTTTCTTGTCATTCTGGATTGTTCCCAAGTCTTTTTTTTATCGAATCTTGTTTTTATTTTCATTTGGTTTTTTTCCTGCTGTACTTGCGCAGTTGGGTATGGTTTTTAAAGATACTGCTATGTCGGTCAGCCTGTTTCTAGCGAGCGTCTTGTTGCTATATGCTGGACGCGTAACTGCTAAAGCTAGGTTTTGGATTTTGCTTGTAATTGTCATGTTTTTTTTATTTTATGGCTCTGCTGTCAGGTTAAACGCAGCTCCGGCGGTTGTTGTATTGTGTGTTTGGTTGGGGGATATTGTAACCGGAAAGAAATTTATTAAAGGCGTTTTGATTGGCTTAGTGTTGTTTTTGGGGCTGT
>JAHIYS010000195.1 GCA_018814965.1 Gammaproteobacteria bacterium | reverse complement strand
CATTGCTCCAGATAGTACCATGTTGGTTGATTTTATGTTACAGCGTTTAATGGGAGTCTTAAAGGGATTGGATGTTTTTCCGGAAAATATGCAAGCCAATATTGAATTAAGTTTAGGTTTATGCACTTCTCAAGATGTGCTTTTAAAACTAACTGAAGCAGGTATGATCAGAGAAGATGCTTATCAAGTGGTGCAAAAAGCAGCCATGAAAGCTTGGCAAGAAAAAATAAATTTCAAAGATATAATTTTAGCTGATGCCACAGTTCAAAAACATCTTCCTGCTGCAGAAATTGAGAAACTATTTGATGTAAAAAATCATTTGAAATATGTAGATGAAATTTTTAACCGAGTTTTTAAATAGGAGCTTAACTTATGTTAGCCAAAGTGTATATAACCTTGAAAAAAGGTGTGCATGATCCCCAGGGAGAAGCAGTTCATCATACTTTAGCAGCAATGGGTCACAAAAAGATTCATAATGTGCGAGTTGGTAAGTATATTGAAGTCAAATTGGATAGCGCATTAACTCCAGCTGAAGCAGAAACACAGATGAAAGAAATTTGTGAAAAACTTTTGGCAAATACTGTGATTGAAAGTTATCGGTTTGAAATTCAATAAGGAATAATTATGAAATTTGGTATTGTGGTTTTTCCAGGAAGTAATTGTGATGATGATTGTCGGTTTGTGTTAGCAGACAAGCTTGGTCACGAAGTTTTTTTCTTGTGGCATAAAACCCATGATCTAAATGGCGCAGATTGTCTGGTTTTGCCAGGCGGATTTTCTTATGGGGATTATCTGCGTTGCGGCGCCATGGCTGCCAATTCGCCAATCATGAAGCAGGTAAGTGAATTTGCTGATAATGGTGGTTTGGTTATTGGTATTTGTAACGGTTTTCAAATTTTACAAGAAGCCAGGCTTTTGCCAGGCACTTTAATCACTAACAATGCCTTAAAATTTATTTGCAAATATGTATATGTTCGTGTGGAAAATATTCAAACACCTTTTACTAATTTCTGCCACGAAGGTGAAATTTTAAGAATTCCCATTGCTCATATGGATGGTAATTTCTTTGTGGATAAGAAAAACTTTGAAAGTTTGGAAGACAATAATCAAATCCTTTTTAGATATTGTAGCGAAGATGGGGAAATATCTAATGGCTATAATCCAAATGGTTCAATTGGTCATGTAGCCGGCATTATGAATAAAGAAGGTAATATATGCGGAATGATGCCTCACCCAGAACGCTGTTCTGAAAAGACGTTGGGTAATGAACAAGGTGTTAAAATTTTTAGCTCTATTATAAATCATTTTAATACAAATAAATCGAAACTCTAAATAACGCCGTACGCCATACGCCGTACGCTGGACGAAATCATGAAACAAGATACAAAAATCACTCCTGAAATTGTAGCTGAACATGGTTTAACTGAAAAAGAATATAAAAGCATAGTGGAAACTTTGGGCCGCGAACCAAATATTACCGAGCTGGGTATTTTTTCCGTAATGTGGTCAGAGCATTGTTCTTATAAAAGCTCGCGTATTCATTTAAAACATTTGCCAACAGATGGCCCGCAGGTTTTGCAAGGGCCAGGTGAAAATGCTGGGATCATAGATATTGGCGATGGCATTGGTATTGCCTTTAAGATGGAATCTCACAATCATCCTTCTTTTATTGAGCCCTATCAAGGTGCAGCAACTGGTGTTGGTGGTATTTTGCGCGATATTTTTACCATGGGTGCCAGGCCTATTGCTAACATGAATTCTTTGCGTTTTGGAAAAATCAATGCGCCCCGCATGCCCTATTTGGTTAAGGGCGTGGTGGCAGGTATTGGTGGTTATGGCAATACCATGGGCATTCCAACCGTGGGTGGCGAGGTTTTCTTTGATTCCTGTTTTGATGACAATATTTTAGTTAATGCTTTTACTTTGGGCGTGGTTGATGCCAATAAAATCTATTGTGGAAGTGCTCAAGGTGAAGGCAATCCAGTTATTTATGTTGGTTCTAAAACTGGACGGGATGGCATTCATGGCGCTACCATGGCTTCAGATGAATTTGACGAAGGGTCAGATGAAAAACGCCCCACAGTTCAGGTTGGAGATCCTTTTACAGAAAAATTATTATTGGAAGCATGCTTGGAATTAATGTCCACAAATATGGTTGTGGGCATCCAAGATATGGGTGCTGCTGGTTTAACCTGTGCTACTTTTGAGATG
>JAHIYS010000194.1 GCA_018814965.1 Gammaproteobacteria bacterium | reverse complement strand
TCTTGGGTTCCTGTAGTAGTAATAGTATTTGTATTAATATTAGTAACGACACCAGATGTAACATCAAGATAAGCAAGAGGAGTTGTACCACCAATTACACCTCCAAAGGTTGTATTTCCTGCTGCATCAATCCCCAAACCAAAACCACCATTTACTGTGTCAACAAAAGTTATATTTCCAGCACCCGTAGTCCTTAATGTTGTAGTAGCACCTAAAACGACGGGATTGTTATATAGCTGTGATCCTACTGTAGTTATTGCATCAGCGTTAATACCAGTAATCCCACCTAGAGTGGTTAAGGTATTAATATTAATTCCGTTATTGTTAATGCTAATTACACCAGACGCCCCAGCTTGCAAAATCAAATCCAAATTTATCCCGGTTATAGCAGCATCAATATCTATATCATTCGCAGCAATTAGACTTAAAGTACGAGAATCAAGACCAGGATAATTCAAAGCAACCAAAAGGCTGATATTACCGACCTGAGGACCACCAATACCTGTATTTACCTCAACATTAGCAGTAGCTAAATTTAGTAAAATATCCTCAACATATAATTGCGAGTTATTACTATCAGCAGACCAAATAAATGGATCACTTCCAGTATCCCAAGTGCCGTCTGGTGATGGTGGAGTACCACTAACTATATCTACGTTATAAGGATCTAATAACCAAGTGCCAACCTCACCCATTGGAGCACTAACATCAACCCGAGCCCCACCAACATCTATCCAATTCTTACTTGAGGTCTCAACAAAACCACCAGCTCCACCAACAACCCCTCCTCGCGCTTCAGCTTTACCATAAAACCGAGTTGCTTGATCAGACCATATTATTATATTACCCCCTGGACCATAAGTAAGAGCATTTGCAAAAATATTAGCATTGGGACCAACATAGGTAGATGATGCTGTTGGTACGATAGTATCGCCAAGATACCTAGCTCCAATTAATACATTACCCGCTCCAGACATACCCGATACATCAATAATAGCATTTTGAAATAAACCAATTCTCTCGCCTTGAATTCTTATTGCACCACCACTTTCGCCCTCTTTTTCACCCCGAGCTATTAGCTTACCTGTTACTGAAACTGTACCCTTGTCACCACCTAATAAAACAATTTCACCATGTTTGCTAGCAATAGTATTAGCTTCAATAATACCGCTCATATTAATGGCTTGATCAACCACACTCTTTGCAGTATTAGCCGTAAGCAATACTTTTCCACCATGGGCAATGATTTTACCGCTTTGCGTTATAGAGTTATTAATATCCGTCCCAATATCTGAGGATATAGCAAATTGCAGAAGTTGATCACCATAAAAATCTAGAACATAAGTACTATTAGCTGGCGTAGAACCTAAAACCACTTTTCCTAAATTAGCTTCTATAACTCCAGTATTTTCAACTAATGGAGCTACCAAGAATACCAGACCGTTCTCTGCTGCTTTTATGTACCCTTGGTTAATAATTCTTCCTCCACCAGGGCCTTGAACGAAATAATAGTTTCCTGCTAGAAAATCCTCATTGCTTATATTAGCTGTAGTTGCCAGAAGTCCAGCGACGTCAATACGAGAATTAGGGCCAAAAATAATACCTGATGGATTGACTAAAAAGATTTTTCCAGTAGCAGTAAGTCGCCCCAAAATAGAAGAAATATTAGCCCCTACAACGCGATTAAGCGTTATAGCATTTGCTCCAGGTTGTGCGAAATGGGTGTGTTCAGCAGTTCCAATACTAAAACTCTGCCAATCAATTATCCCTTTTTGGCTTTGCTGTGTAATAAGAGTATCGATATCATTATTGATATCACTACCAATGGTAATATCACCAGCCTTTACCTCTCCTCCCTGTGGACTAGCCACAATCAAGCCAGAAAGAAGAATCATCCCAAAACCAACTAATACGGCTAAAATGACCTTACAAAAAAAACGTAATTTAAGCATATATCCTTTCCCTGATAGTATTGCTGATCGTTTATTATAACCTAACTCCTAATCCAAAGTACAGCCTCCAAGCATTTCCGTATTTTCCCGCAGCTATTTTGCTATCAACCTGCCTAGTTAACGGCTTGGCAAGCTCTATATTACCATATAAATGTTCATTGAAAGTAACCCGTAAACCGCCGCCGACGTCAGCCCCACTGTCTTTAGCTGGTTGTTCAAAATCATTCCCACCAATATTCCAAACAACCCCTATCTCATAAAAGGTATAATACTGGATTTGCTGCAAAAGTTTCCAGTTAGGATAAGTATTAGCTCGTAACTCAAGCTTACTAGCTATACCCGTATCCCCAGCAATTTCCGATGGATCATAAGCGCGCCCAAACTGATTTCCTCCAAAAGAAAACTCTTCTGCAGATAACAATTGTCCATTAAAAGAATATTGGCCGCTAGCCGATCCTACCAACAACCAACGCTTCCCTAACGACTGATAACGGGAAAGAGTCAACTCCGCCTTGGTATAATCACTTAAGCCATGATCACGTGACAATTGTGTTTTTGGTTCAAGAGGACTGGCTCCCAAAACATGAAGGCCTTTGGATAGCTCAAAATCAATTAAATTAGATCCAAGCCATCCATCAATAAAATCATATGAAACTCCAAATCTAAGAGACCGAATATGATCAGCAAATAAAGATAAAGTACCTGTAGGAAAATTAGTCTGAGTATCTAAAAAATCAAATTTGCCACGCAACCAAAGATTTTTAGTCCTACTACGCAGCAAAGGGTATTCAAGCTCAACACCCCAACTTTTACTACGCCCAATTAAGTCAAATTCGTCTAAAATAAAACCAGGACTAGTCTCAACAAGACTCCCGCTAACGTTGATCCGCACCCCATTAATACCTAATGGAAATTCATACCCTAATTGTAAATAACGCAATTCCCCATGCAAAGGTGTATCGATTGTCTGTAAGGATAAATTATCAGCACCACCAATAAAATCATTTACAGAAACCATGCCTATTGCTTGACCTGGCCCCATATAACGTGAACCACGGTTATCATAATAAACTTCACCATCTACTCTATTTTGCGTAACAACTAATGTTATATCCGCAGCGCCCACTATTTCTACTGATGGGGATAGCACTGTTTTAACTTCTAAACCTGGTATATCATTAAGAAGTAAAATATAGCGCTCTAGCCTCTTAATCTGTAGCGGCCGCATTTTTTTAATTTTTTCACCACACGCTTCTAGTTGAGCGCGCACCTTACTTATATCACCCTCAACATAAACTGTAGAAATATAGCCCTCTATAACTTCAATCTGAACCTTACCCAATTCAACTTGTTGCGCAGGGATAATAGCTCTTGAAATCACATAACCGTCTTTGCGATAACGTATGGTTATAGTATTAGCTATCTTTTGCAAGTCAGAAAAACTGACGTCTTTTCCTAAATAAGGCTTATAATACTTTAATAGCTCGCCCTTTTTATAAACGGATACGCCGGTTAAAACAATCTCGTTTAGTCTAAATTTTATAGCATCGACATCTTCACTAGGCTGAGCTTTTACTTCATCCTCTTTAAGTGGCTTTTCTAACATCGTACCAGGCTTAATAAGACCTCGTGGTTTTTTTGTCACATCTCTTTCTTTATTAATACGACCAGGATCAATAATAGGCTTAGGAGGCAAATTAGGGATGGAAGGAGGAGCGGCAATAGCAGATTGGACACAAAAGATTAGACAAAAAAACAATACTACGCTTGATAATACAAGCTTAAATTTATTTATACCTTTAGCTACCTTGAAGAAAAAGGATTGAGCATCATCTACATTAACATACTCAAAAGCTTTGGTTTGCATACAAAAATATTTCCTGTTCCATGGCCCGGGTTCTTATATAAGGTTTTTTACAATAACAGTAAAGATTTTACCATTTTCTAAAAATTTTGAAACCACAATTACTCAAAAATTCCTTATTTTCTAATATAATACGACGAAAGCTTATGTTATTTCATCAAAAATTGATAGATTTCCTTGAATAGCCTCAAACAATAAAGGGATACCAATATCATTAGCTGCAGAGACCCACACCCTATTAGCTGCACCATTTGACTCATAATCAATCCGTGGTGTAAATTCTGAAAGCAGATCAATTTTATTTAAAACCTGTAATTGCGGCACATTATTAGCACCGATTTCTTCAAGAACATTATTAACCACATCAATCTTGATATTTTTTTCGGGATCACTGGCATCAATCACATGAAGTAACAAATCTGCCTCTTTAGTTTCTTCTAGGGTTGCATGAAAAGCATCTATCAACTCATGCGGGAGATCTCGTATAAAACCAACTGTATCAACAATAATTATTGTACCAAACCCAGGTAGATATACACGACGCAGCAACGGATCTAAGGTTGTAAATACCATATCTGCAATACCGGCTCCGGCAGAAGATAATTTATTAAATAATGTAGATTTACCTGCATTAGTGTAACCAACCAAAGCGATAACAGGCAATCCTGATCGTTTACGCGCTCGACGATTTTGTGTTCG
Organism: Gammaproteobacteria bacterium; assembly: GCA_018814965.1. GTDB lineage: Bacteria > Pseudomonadota > Gammaproteobacteria > UBA9339 > UBA9339 > UBA9339. The sequence continues at coordinate 2,187 of JAHIYS010000194.1, read as the reverse complement.
CTGTTGCTCTAGTTTAACCAGACGCTTTTTTAAACCATTAATTTTCTTTCTTAATATCCTTCGATCAACTTCTAGTTGGGTTTCACCAGGACCTCCTCGCAAACCTATGCCCCCTTTTTGCCTTTCTAAATGGGTCCATCCACGAACCAAGCGGGTAGCCATATGCTCAAGATTGGCAAGCTCGACCTGGAGCTTACCTTCAAAACTACGAGCACGCTTAGCAAAAATATTCAAAATTAGTTTAGTACGATCCAAAACAGCGCAATTAAATAACTTCTCTAAGTTGCGCTCCTGGGCTGGTGAAAGAGGATGATTAAAGATAACAGCCTTTGCTTTATGAAAAGAGATCAAAGAAATAATCTCAGACGCTTTTCCTTGACCAACAAAATATTTTGAATCAGGAACATCACGACGACAACCAATATCAGCAACAACATCTACTCCAACAGAAAGAGCCAAATCATGAAATTCTGCTAAATCTTGTGGCGATCCTGGGGCCTTAGTAAATTTTACATAAACCAGAATAGCTTTTATAGGTGTTATAATGTACTCCCATCAATTCAAATGACATGAAGCCGGTCTTATACCGGTTCAAAATCAATCTCTCTTTCACTAATATCAACTTTAGACACCAATACTTTAATAGTATCGCCGAGACGATAAATAGTCCCACTACGTTTGCCGACCAATCTTTGATGTATTGGATCAAACTTGTAATAATCATTTTTAAGCGACGTAATATGAACTAAGCCTTCAACAAAAATATCTTTTAGCTCAACAAAAACACCAAAACTAACCACGCCAGAGATGATACCCGTAAAAGTTTTACCGATCTTATCTCGCATGAACTCGCATTTCAACCACATTATAACATCACGGCTTGCATCATCAGCACGCCTTTCTGTTAATGAACAATGATTACCAAAACCTTGTACCATTTGTTTGGTATAACAGTAATTAGTTGGTTTTCCACCATGCAATAAATGTTTAATCGAACGATGATTAATTAGATCAGGATAACGTCTGATAGGTGATGTAAAATGCACATAAGCCTCATACGCTAAACCAAAATGCCCAATATTATCGGAAGTATAAATTGCTTGCCGTAGTGAACGCAGTAAAACTGTTTGCACTAAGTGCTCATCTTTTCGTCCAATTATTTTCTTTAATAGATCAGCATAATGGATAGACTCGGGTTTATCTCCCCCTTTAAGCTCCAAACTTAAACTACCTAAAAAGGTGCGCAAACTAGCCAATCTTTCTGGATTAGGGCCCTCGTGGACTCTATAAAGAGCTGGAATTTTACCACGTAATAAAAATTCGGAAGCACACACATTGGCAGCAAGCATGCATTCCTCAATAAGACCGTGTACATAATGGTGCTGTACTGGCTTTATAGTATCTATCTTGTTTTTATCATCAAAGACAATTTGTGCCTCAACCCGAGAAAAATCTAAAGCTCCTCGTGCTTTACGTTGCTTCAATAAAGAAGAGTACAAATCATACAAATCTCGCAATTGTGGCAATAAAATATGAGGCTCTTTACCTTTTGCCTCTAATAACTCAAAAACCTCATCATATGTAAAACGAGCATGAGAGTTTATAATCCCCTCATAAAATTTGTGACTAGTAATTTTTCCTACACTACTAATCTGCATTTCACACACCATTACCAAACGATCTAGATGTGGTTTTAACGAGCATAAATCATTAGACAACACCTCAGGCAACATTGGCACCACATATCTAGGAAAATACACTGAATTACCGCGATTTAACGCCTCTTTATCTAAAGCTGTATCAAAATTCACATATTGACTAACATCGGCAATTGCCACATATAAAACCCATCCGCCTTTTTCTTGTGGCTTACAATAAACCGCGTCGTCGAAATCTTTGGCATCAGAACCATCAATGGTCACAAATGGCAAATCTCGCAAATCGTTTCTTTTATCCTTTAGACTTTTAGTCTTAATACTCAAAAACGCTTCGCTTTCTTGCAAAACATCATCTGGCCATACATGAGGCAATCCATGAGCGTTAATTGCTATTTCGACCTCAAGCCCTGGAGCTAGCGCCTTACCTAAAATCTTAACTACTTGAGCAGTAGCACCAACATGGGTTGTGGGATAACTAATGATTTTGGCTACAACAAACTGGCCTTTTTTAGCGCCCATCTCTTTACCG
>JAHIYS010000193.1 GCA_018814965.1 Gammaproteobacteria bacterium | reverse complement strand
TCACGCAAGGTAATTGTTTCTTGCTGTCATTGCGAGCGTTAGCGAAGCAATCCAGAAATGTGTAGGTTGCCAATTAGTTTTCGTTGGCGCATAAGATGTAGATTGTTTAATGTGTTTGTTAGATTGCCGCGTCAAGCAAAAACCGCTTGACTCGCAATGACGAGATATAGTTATCATATAAGAAGAGGTTATTTATATGCTTGATCCAAAATGTTTTCGACAAGAACTTGAAGTAACGGCCAGCATTTTGCAAAAAAGAGGGTTCAAGTTAGATGTAACTTTGATTAAGGATCTTGAAGAGAAACGCCGCGTATTGCAGGTTGAAGTACAAAATTTGCAAAACGAACGTAACCAACGCTCAAAAGAGGTCGGGATCGCCAAGAGCAAGGGAGAAGATATCTCTTCTGTTATTGCAAGTATGCATGGAGTTGGTGCAAAACTAGAAGCTAAACAAGCGGAACTTGATGAGCTTTTGGATAAATTACATGATATCTATAGTCGCGTGCCGAATCTGCCTCATGACGCAGTTCCAAAAGGGTTAACTGAGGAGGATAATCTAGAGGTTAGGCATTTTGGTAAGCCGAAAAAATTTGATTTTACTCCGAAAGATCATGCTACTCTTGGGATCGCTCTTGGAATGATGGATTTTGAAAATGCGGCTAAAATTACCGGCGCTAGATTTGTGGTTTTAACCGATAAACTTGCGAAATTACAACGGATCCTAACTAAGTTTATGCTTGATGTTCATACTAAAGAGCATGGATATAAAGAGATTTATGTGCCGCACTTAGTAAATGCTACAAGTTTATTTAGTACTGGGCAGTTACCTAAATTTAGTGCTGATCAATTTAACATTGAAGGCGATTTCAACTATAGTTTAATCCCAACCTCTGAAGTTCCAGTTACTAATTTAGCTCGCGATGAAATTATTCCAGAAGAAAAATTGCCAATAAAATATGTTGCTTATACCCCCTGTTATCGCAGTGAGGCTGGTACGTATGGGAAAGATATGCAAGGGATGATTCGTCAACATCAATTTGAGAAAGTTGAATTGGTGCGTTTCGAAAAACCGGAAAACTCATATCAAGCCCATGAGGAGTTGACTTCTCATGCTGAGAAAATTTTACAAAAATTAGAATTGCCATATCGGGTAATGGCATTATGTGCTGGAGATATGGGTTTTTCTGCGGCTAAATGTTATGATTTGGAGGTGTGGCTTCCTTCGCAAGATAAATATCGTGAGATCTCTTCTTGTAGCAATTTTGAATCTTTCCAAGCACGAAGAATGCAAGCAAGATACCGTGACACTAAAACCGGTAAAACCGAGTTAATACATACGTTAAATGGATCAGGTTTGGCGGTAGGACGAACTTTAGTTGCAATTATGGAAAATTATCAAGATCAAAATGGTTATATTCATCTGCCTGAAGTTTTGTGGGATTACATGGATGGGGAAAAGGTTATAAAATAGTTATGAAAATAGTAACCAGATATTTGATGCGAGAGATCTATTCTTCCATGTTGGCTTCAGTGGTAGTCTTGCTCTTTATTTTTTTGAGTAACCTGTTTGTACGTTTTATGCATTCAGCAGCAGGGGGAGTGTTGTCTGGTAGTGCATTGAAGATTCTGATGTTATTGCAAGTGCCAATTTTGTCGGCGATACTTTTACCTGCTGGTTTGTTTTTAGGTATATTATTTGCATACGGGCGTTTGTATGCAGATAGTGAAATGACAGTCTTTGCTGTTTGTGGCATGAATCCCAGGCGTCTATTAACCACTAATGTTGCTCTTGCTTTTGTGGTAATGATTTTGGTTGCATTTTTATCTTTATGGCTTAATCCCAAAGTTTATAAATACTCCGATCATATACGATCTGGAGCTACCTCAAACGTTCTAGATATGGTAAAAGCCAGTCATTTTAATGAATTGTTTCAAGGGAAATGGATATTTTATGTTGAAGGTGTGTCTGCTGATAATAAGAAATTCTATAATGTTTTTGCTGCTGAGCAACCGGATGCGCAACATCAACCAACGGATCCTGGTTTGAGATTGATTACAGCCAAGCAAGCCTATCAGAAAGTTGATCCTGATACGGGAGATTTATATTTAGTTCTTCTTGATGGTCATCGTTATATTGGTAATCCAGGGGAAAAAGATTATGAGATAATAAAATATGGTGAGTATGGGCTGCAAATACCACAAGAGGATAAGGTATGGCATGGAGATGAAAGTAGTGTGCCTACCATGAAGTTATGGCATGATCGTCATGATAAGTTATCTGCTGCAGAACTACAGTGGCGGATATCATTGCCATTGTCAGCATTGATTTTAACCTTGCTCGCTACCCCTTTGAGCAGAGTTAAGCCGAGAAGAGGGCGTTATGCAAGGCTTGGTCCGGCAGTGTTACTATATATCATCTATGCTAATTTTTTATTTTTAGCTAGAGCATGGATTAAAAGAGGAGTTTTATTGCCAATGTTAGGAATGTGGTGGGTCCATGGTTTGATGCTGATATTAGCCATATTTTTAATCGGTCAGCAGATAGGATGGTGGCGAATTTTTGGGATAAAAAGTAATGATAGTTAAACTTTGAAATAAGAACAAATAATGAAAATAATAACGAAATACCTTTTTAAAACCATTCTTAGCTATGTTTTATTGGTAATGCTATTTTTATTTGGACTTCAAATCTTTGTTGAATTTCTTCACGAATTTCCCAGCATTGGTTTAGGTAATTATGGATTACCCCAGCTGTTAACTTGTGTATTTTTGATGCTGCCATATGATATTTATCAATTCTTCCCGATGGCGAGTTTGTTAGGGACGGTCATTGCTTTGGGTTTGTTAGCATCGCATAGTGAGTTAATTGTAATGCGTGTTTCAGGGATGTCTCTTACTAATATTGCCTCTGCTATTCTTAAGGTGGCTATGGTTTTGCTGCTAATCGTGATTGTACTTGGTGAGGTCTTGTCGCCAATGGCTCAACGTAAGGCGGCCAAGATTAAAACCATTGCAATTAGTGGAGGGCAGGCTTTATTAACTCGGCAAGGAGTATGGTTGTATAATAATCGTGATGTTATAAATATTAATTTAGTAACAAGTAACGGTGAGCTGCAAGGAATTACTCGTTATCAGTTTGGTAATGACCTGGAATTAAAGTTGGCAAGTCATGCTGATTCTGGAATGTATCAAGATGGCAAATGGGTGCTGGATAATGTAATACAGACAGATTTCAAAGATACTGCTCTTACCAGCTCTAATGTTTCCAAGGAACAATTAGATTTAAAGTTTAGTCCCAAATTAATTAAAATAGGTTATGAGGATCCTGATCAAAAAAATCTTTTTGCATTAAACTCTTATATTAAATATCGGCTGCAAAGCGGTTTAGACGCTACTAGTTATGAGTTTTCGTTTTGGCAGAGAGTTTTTGCACCGTTGGCAACATTGGTGATGATTTTACTTGCAATACCATTTGTATTTGGCTCGTTGCGCAGTGCTACTATGGGTTTTAGAATGTTGACCGGTGTTATGGCTGGTTTTGCATTTTATATGTTGTATCAATTTGTTGGGCCAATGAGTGTGGTTTATCAAATTCCCCCTATGTTAGCTGCTCTTTTGCCTTCGCTAATATTTGCAGTTATTGGTTGGGTGCTTTTGTTGAGAGTTCGTTAATAAAGTTTGGATGATTTACTAGCTCCCAAATTATGTGGTAGGCGCAGGCTTTAGCCTGCGTGTTAATGTAACGTAAGCTAAAGCTTGTGTCTGCCGAGCTTAAGATTACCACTTGCTCATTTCACCACTGCTTAGTATTATCTGCATTAATTAATTTTTGAAGGTCTCTAATGCGCAAAGCTTTATCCCTAATCTCTGGTGGTCTTGATTCCCTGCTTGCAACTAAACTTATTATTGATCAAGGGGTGCATGTTGAGGGGATTAATTTTTTTACTGGATTTACAGGGGATCATAATTATTGTTTTAAGCGTCTACAAAAAGGTAGTCATGGCGCCAAGTGGGTTTGTGATCAGTTAGGTATAAAGCTTCATGTAGTAGACATAGTTGCTGATTTTAAACCGGTATTGCTTAATCCAAGGTATGGTTATGGGGCAAATATCAATCCCTGTCTTGATTGTAAGTTGTTTATGGTTAGGCAGGCTAAAAAGTGGATTGAAGAGAATGGATTTGATTTTTTAGTTACTGGAGAAGTTTTAGGACAGCGTCCTAAGTCTCAGCGTAAAGATACCTTGCCTTTAGCAACTAAAGTCGCCTCTGATTTAATTGTGCGACCTCTTTCAGCTAAACTTCTTCCGCCCACGTTACCTGAGAGAGAGGGTTGGATTAATCGAGAATTACTTTGTGATTTTGCTGGCAGAGGACGTAAATCCCAAATGGAATTAGCTAAAAAGTTTAATTTTAAAGATTTCCCCCAGCCTGGCGGTGGTTGTGTGTTGACCGATATAAATTTTTGCAAACGGTTACAAGATCTTTTGGATCATCGCGTAGATAAAAATTATGTATCAGATGATGTTTTGTTATTGCATCTTGGGCGGCATTTAAGAATTAATCCTGATCTTAAAGTTATTATCGGACGTGATGAGGTTGAAAACGAGTTTATTGAAGGTTTTAGTGACAAATATATTTTGTTGCAAACCCTTGATTGCCCAGGGGCGCTATTATTGCTTGATGGCAAAGTCGATAAAGAGGATTTACTGTTAGCATCAAGGTTGGCTGCATATTTTAGTAAAGGGCGCAAGGCCAAAGAAGTTAAAGTATTGGTTAGAGATCCTAAGACAGATGAACAAATTATTGAAGTTTCCCCTTTGATGACCAATGATATTTTGAGCCAGTGGTGCCTTTGATCTGATACCTTGTATGTCATTGCGACGTGGCAATCTGAGTGATCTAATTCATTTTTTATTGTGCCGGTAAAAACTACATTTTT
>JAHIYS010000192.1 GCA_018814965.1 Gammaproteobacteria bacterium | reverse complement strand
TGGAGCGGGCGAAGGGAATCGAACCCTCATATTCAGCTTGGGAAGCTGATGTTCTGCCACTGAACTACGCCCGCTTTAGACATTTTTGCATTAATTTTATAGAGCAGTACCTGCCACACATGGTACAAACGTCATTAATTTTTGGTATTGTTTTCTTTCTTATTCGCTTTATCGTCAGCGGATCCAAAGATAACTGGATTTGTTTATCCCAATTTCTTTTCTTTCTTGCTTCACTCATTAATTTATCTTTTTGCCAAGCGGATTTTAACCCGCGGGCCAAGTCGGCACTATGGGCAGCAATCCGACTGGCGATAATTCCCAGTTTAATATCTTCTGCGTTTGGTAGTTTAAGATGCTCAGCTGGTGTAACGAAACATAAAAAATCAGCCCCGTTGAACGCCGCCAGGCTTGAACCAATAGCGGCAACGATGTGATCAAAACCTACACCAATATCAGTTACCAAAGGACCTAAGACATAAAATGGCGCTCCATTACAATATTTCTTTTCAAGAGTTACATTTTGCTTTATTTGATTGATAGGAATATGACCTGGCCCTTCAATCATTACCTGAACTCCATTTTTTTTGGCACGCCGCGCAAGATGACCAAGTAGTTTTAGCTCGGAAAGTTGTGGTCTGTCAGTGGCGTCTAAGACAGATCCTGGTCTTAATCCATCGCCTAAACTAATGGTAATATCAAAACGCTTAATGATTTTTAATATTTCGTCAAAAAGTTCATAAAGCGGATTTTCCTTTTTATTTTTTCTCATCCAGTTAGCTAAAATAGCCCCCCCGCGACTGACAATTCCTAGCTTACGTTTACTTTTTGCCAACAGATTTAAGTTTTTTCGGGTGATACCAGAGTGCAAGGTAAAGAAATCAACCCCATCCTCCGCCTGTTCGCTTATAACATCCAGTATATCATCGCGGTTCATTTTTAAGAAATTCCCATATCTTTTTTCCGCATTTATGGCCGCTTCGTAAATAGGCACAGTCCCTACCGGAATAATTGATTTTTGCAGTATCAGATTGCGTATTTTTTTTAGATCACCTCCGATACTTAAATCCATAACCGTGTCGGCACCGAAACGCATAGCCATTTTTAATTTATTTAATTCATCTACAACAGATGGTTTTTCGGTTGATGTGCCGATATTAGCATTTACTTTGACACTTAGCATTTTTCCGATGCCGCAAGGTTTCTCGACGTTTCTTCTTACATTGGTGGGAATAACGACTTGACCGCAGGCAACTAATTTGGCCAGTGTCTTTGCTGGTATTTTTTCCTGTTTTGCTATCTTGCTAACGAGCCGAGAAATTTTTCCCGCCCGGGATAATTCTATTTGAGTTTTCATTTTATCAATTAGCTAACAATCTTTTTAATTTATCGATTATTTCTTGCTTATTTTTCGCATTTAAAATTAAACGACAGAACGCGAAATGATTTGCCCCGGCCCTTTTTACTTCTGCTAAGTTTTTTAAGTTTATGCCGCCGATGGCAAAGAACGGTATTTTTATTCTTTTTTTAACCCGACCAATGATACGTTTACCTAAAGCCGATTTTTTTGGTTTTAAAGGTGTTTTAAAGATCGGACCGATCGATAGGTAATCAGCTCCTTCCTGTTGTGCTGTGATTGCTTGAGTTAACGAATGACATGATTTGCCGATTAATTTATTTCCCAGAATGCGCCGGGCATAAGCCACAGGAATATCCCCTTGTCCAAGATGTACGCCATCGGCTTGCGCCAATAAAGCGATGTCTAAGCGGTCGTTAATGACAAGTGTTGCATTTTTTTTAGCCGCTATTTCTTTTAGCCCGAGAGCTAAATTTAAAAACGTTCTATCAGATGAACGCTTAGCGCGTAACTGAATTAAATTTATGCCCGCACTTACAATTTCAGCAGCTGTTTTTAAAACCATCTTGTCTGAACCTAAAATGTCTCGGTCAATTAGGGCATATAATTTTGATTTTTTTAGACGCATGTTTTTCCAAAGTATACATCTTATATCTTAAAGATTTGAGCTTTATTGCGGCGTGCTTGTTGGTTAACTTAGAAAATTCCTCCAACGTTCTTAGAGACTCTTTTACCCGCTGGATATTGGCAAAAAAAATATCCGATATGTTTTTTCTTTTTAATTCAAACCCGACGATCTTTTTACCAACGTCAGTCTTTGCGTCTCTTTTATTTAGCAGAGCAAAAAAATTAGTTTTTGAATTTGTGCCCAATAAATTAGTGAGTTGATGCCGGACATCTTTAAATGCATGAGTCAATTTATTACTACCCAGTATAAATCGGGCGATATCCTCTAAAACTCTTAAGCCTTCTTTGGCGCGATTGTAATTTGCGTCCATCAATCGCAAGGCATGTTTATCTGTGAATATTTTTTGCGACAATTTTTTTTATTAATTTTGTGGTTGAGTAATCGTTAATATGTTTTATTCTTTTGATTTTACCGCCGCACCTTTTTACGATATTAACACCAACGATGTCTTTCTCTTTCCAATCAGAACCTTTAATCAGGACG
>JAHIYS010000191.1 GCA_018814965.1 Gammaproteobacteria bacterium | reverse complement strand
GACTTGAGGAGAAAAACTTTTACAGTATGCGCATGATGCAAAGCCAAGAAGTTCCAGTTGATCAGGGAATGCCCGGCCTTATAAAAGGCCTGCAAGCGAGCGGCAAAAAAGTGCTTGCGTTAACATTGATCAATTCCGGATCATATGGGCAGATTGCATCCATGGAAAAATTCCGCGTTAATCGATTAATACTGGCCGGGTATCGTTTTGATAAGTCATGGAGTGGCGTAAAAAAACAATTGTTGAATCAAGAAAAAGATGTTGTTTTTTCAAAAGGAGTTGTGCTTACAAATTTCTCTCCTAAAGGGGATGCTTTGATGGCTTTTTTACAATATGCAAAGAACAAGCCTAAAAAAATTATTCTTATTGATGATCGGAGGATAAATCTTAAATCAGTCGAAGCAGTGGCTAGAAAAAACAATATTCAATTTCTTGGTATTGAATACATGGCTGCTGTAGATGCAAAAAAGGAGCCGATTAATATAAAGAGGGCGCGTTTGCAGCTTGATATTTTTAAGAAGAAACATAAATGGCTTTCAGATGGCGAGGCTGATAAATATATATTGACGCATTCATCAATAAAATAAAACAGGTCAACTTGGATATAAAAAGGCTTCGTAATGTATTTGCTTAAAGGAGGTTGAATTTTAGTGCTTTCCCCCCGAGCGGCTAATGAGTTGCCGGCTGATGAAGACGAACTTTTATAAAAGACAGGTATCTATAATGAACATAATGTTATCCGCCATAAAAAAGATATTTTTTGTATTAATAGCGCTCTTCTTTATAGCCATTCTTTTTATTTTGTTTCATGAAGAGATTTCAGAATTCAAGTATTTTTTTGGATATTCGCTTTCTAGCCAATACAAAAAAGATCATGATCTTATTTTACCTTATTTTGACGAAAAATTTTATTTGGAGCATTACGGGGAAGCGGTTAAAAAGTCAGGTTTAGCTCCGATTGATCATTTTTTGAAAAGAGGGTGGTATAGTGGAAATTGGAGGAATCATACTGATCCTAATTCTTGGTTTAATACAACTTTATACCAAGATAGATTGTGGGGTAAGCTACAAAAAAGTAGCGCTAAGTTTGATCGAATAAAAGATGTTTTTAGAATTAGAACTAATCCTTTGGTTGATTTTTTAAATCAACCAAAACTTAAAGATCATCATGAAAGTGTTGTTGAAGTTTGGACCAGAAAAGATGAGCTGGGCCGGGCATGGCTAGCTGTAGAGGGTCTCATGAGATTGGATAGATTTGATGTGGTACTTCATATTCCAAACCATTTAAGTCCAGAAGCTCTTGTGCGTTTCATGCCACAAGCTAAAAGAGGCCTAAAGTTACTGTCAGACAATAATAAAAATAAAAGTTTCTATCACTCAGACTTTATAAGAAATCCAGATAGATACATGCTTTCTGATTTAAGCTCAAAAAACCTTAGTGATTATGGGGATGCCATAACATACATTAAACAAGATTTTAGTCACATGATGCACCGACTTGTTGTTTATACTGGCTGGATAAAGGTTGGAAAAATTAACCCAACTATGATTAATATTGCCCAGTATTATGACGAGCCATTGGCTTTGGCGCCTTTTATGGGTGATTATCATCAGAGATTAGCTATTATTTTAAAAGTTATTACTAGTGGCAAGCTAAGTTCGGGGACAGTAGAGTTTAGGATTCAGAACTTTAAAGATTATCTAGTACGGATTGCTGATGGGTTTGATCTTTGGATATTAGGGGCGAAGCTTCCTATCAAAAACTTAAGGATTATTCCTGGATGTATGAGCGCCTGGATTAATGAGCAAGAATTAAGCAAAAACAAAGAGTTTTCAGTAAGTTTTTTGCGTACTGCGCAAAATAGGAAAAGCGACAAATGGAACTATAAGTTGCGTCCTGAGATTTGGGAGAGGGAAAAAGAGTTTAAAGTTCCAACAAAATTTTATTTATCTGTTAGGGACAAGGATAAATTCCCAAAAGATGTCCAAAATAGGGTGATGCCGTCTTCATCAAAGAAATTTGTTTTTAACTCACAATTTAATATCGCTACAGAGAATATAGCTCAAAAAGATTACTTTACGGAAAAGCTCTTGGGTTGCTTTATTGCGTTGACGGTTCCCATTTATATGGGTTGTCCCAATATTTCTGATTACTTTGATACTAGAGGGATGATTATTGTACAGTCTGTGGATGAACTTATAGCGGCAGCGAATTCTTTAACTCCGAGTACTTATGCTGGGATGCTGCCATATCTTAAAGAAAACAGAAAACGCGCATTGAAGCTTTTTGATCTTGAAAAGAAGATACTATCTGAGTTTGGAAAAAGGTTATATCAAGATAAATATTGAAGATATTGTTTACGTTTTAAATATCGATATAACTTGGTTAGTGAGCAAATCATTTTTTGATTGATGGTTTTGGTTTTTTTGTATAATCTTTTTCATTATCATACAAAACATAAAGAGTTTGCTGGTGTCTGATTCTTTAGTTTGTCTGTATTTTAAAGAATATTGTAATCTAAAAATCTTTTATTCCGAATTCAGCTCTGAAGACTTTGTTGTCTGGTTGAAAAGTAGAGGAGAGAGGAGAGGGGTCAAATCTCATTTTGGATCATTATGATCGTAATTAAAGCAAATAGTCCAAGATGAGATTTGACCCCATTGCTTATTTAGTATGACTAGCAATTTTTATAAACTGTTCTAAGGTGCAAATCTTTGTGCCACAACCGGGGATAATTACTGGCTTACCATTGTAGCTGGTTTTTACCACATATTTGTCGTTGTCAATTTTAAATAATGCGAAATTCACATTGGCTGCATATGGCGGTGATACATCGAGTGGTTTTTGCAGCAGGGTCATAATAGAGCCAATTGTTGTGTCATGACCAGAAAATAGGACATATTTCAGTGGGGTTGTTTGAGAGCTCGCTTTTTGTAAATAATCCACAATATTTGCCAAGATAGTTTGTCCCATAATATTAGCAAGCTCTTTAGTTTGATATCCGGTTATAAAAGCCCAGCGTCCTACGGCTATAATCTCATTAATATCTTTTAAGCTTAACCCGGTTGGTGCAGGTATATGGTGTAATCGGTAAATAGATAGGGCATCCCCCAATGGGGCAAGCCAACTAATATTATCAATATTTAGACCAGTTGCTAGACTCCATCTTTTGCATTTATCTTTTAATTCAATATTTTTTTTTCGCCAGTCTGCTCTTGAAAAGATATGTTTTTCGAATATTTGGAGGAGTGTTTTTTTACCAAAATCAGCGAATGGTTTGATATAAATAGGAATAGGTTGGTAAGCATTGGGCAAGCTTGGTTTGTTATTAGGTAGAAACGGACCGGTTCCTAAAGGATATAATCCCAGTAATATTGCTTGTGCGCTCATAAGTGTACGATCACAGTCGGTAGAAAAAACTTTCATCGTATCAACCCGATAGTATTTTGGTAACAAATGGTATTTATGAATATATTTTTTTCTTAATGAGGCGCCAAGTTCAAATTCTTGTCGCATTCCACGTGCAGTTAGTTGGCCGATTCCTTCTGGCCATTGGTGCTGGGCTTTAGGTATAGTAATCTCTGGTGTTCTTTCGCCGTGACGAACAATATCCACTGCGAAAATAAGCTTTTCTTTGGCCAATGTATCGATACTGATGAATAACAGTGATATGGATATAATAATTTTTTGTATATACATATAGCGCTCCCAATTAATGATGTTATACGGTTCTGTTTATGCAATATTAAATTTACCTAGTAGCATAACTTACAAGCATCCCCATTGCAGTCATTTTATTAACGATTGTCGCACTTGAAGCTAAAATGTGCCAGATTTTATTTAAGGTAACCAATTGATTTAAAATAAGGGGCTAAGTCCCAATTACTGACAACGGTTGATTAAATTAGTTTTAATATCTTCGGTAATAGGTGGCATGCTGTTTTTGAGCTTATGAATGCGGCCAATAACCTTCTGAATACTTTTGTTACTTATATTTTTAAATGATAGTAGTTAGTAGTTGGGATTTGACCTTATTAATTAGAAAATTTTTTTATTGTCTATTGTAAGGACTTGATACCTCCTGCTTGACCAAATTGTTTTAAAGTACAATTCTTTGTTCTACAGCTAGGAATGATTAGTGGCTCACCGTTATATCTGACTCTTACTATATAATTTCCGGCATTAGTTTTAAATAGTTCAAAATTTAAATCACTTGCATATGGCGGCCATTTGGTTAATGGATTTTCTAATAAGGTCATGATTTGACCGATTGTGGAGTCATGGTCAGAAAGTAGTACATATTTTAGCGAATTTCTTTGTCTAGCAGCTTTTTGTAAATAATTTACAACATCAGCCAATCCTGCTCCTCCGCGGCAATGTCTGGCTATTTCTTTGGTTTTAAGCGCTTCTAAACATCCCCATTGCTTTATTTTAATAATCTTATCGATATCATTTTTATTTAAGTTAGAAGGCATGTGTGCTTGATGAAGTTTATAAATCTCCAGTGCATCTCCTAAATCCAAAGCTTGATCGAATGATCCAACTTCAAAACCTGTTGCGGTCTGCCATCTTTTATAACTATTTTTTAATTCAACATCTTTTTTCTTTATTTTCGCACTAGAAAGAAAGTATTTCTCATGATTTGAGGTACAGGTCTTTGTTTTCGGCTAGGTTTTGACATGAATGGGTATGGCTTGAAACGCTTCAGGTAAGGCAGGTGTGCCATTGGGTAGAATTGGACCGGTTCCTAGTGGGTATAGGCCTAATAATATCGATTGAGCGCTTATAAGAGTACGATCATAGTCAGTCGAAGATACAAATATTGTGCCATTTTGGTAGTGCTTGGGTAATAACTGGTAATCATCAACGTATTTTTTTCTAATATGAGTCCCAAGTTGAAACATTTGCTGCATTCCTATTGCTGTTAATTTGCCGTGCCCTTCTATCCACTTGTAATTGCTTTTGGGTATGCTAAATAGAGGTGTTCTGTCTCCATGGCGAACAATGTCTAAGGCAAAAATAAGGGTTTCATTTGCAAAAGCATTAGAAGAGATAAGTAGAATTAATATCGATTTAATAATGGTTTTTAAATGCATATACTGACATAGATTGCTGCCATGATTGTTTTTTGTAATTGATGATTTTCAAAATAGAGTAACTCTAATCATAATTTTTGGCAATTTATTTTATAATCTCAATAGTAGTTCTGAATTTAATAATGGGTAATTGGTGGTAAGTAAATCCATCTTAATTGAAAGTTATTTGGCTCCATTGTTAGATATTTTGATGCTATACATGTTACTATGTTGCCTATTATAAAAGATTGTTTGTTTAAAACTAATAATGATTGAAGTTCTTAATGAGCTAGAAGTTTTGCAAATAGGCTGCATAAATAATAACATTCATATTTGTTGTTAGTAGATCCTAGATTTATCCAATGAATAAATTGAAATCCCGCGCTCGGCATTATGCTTGAACTCACGTGTAAAGCCACATTTAATTAAAAAATCATGGCATACATCGTTGATGTAGGCGATTCTTGATTTATAATTTAAAAAATGACCCATATTTCTTTTTATAAACTTTCTTAAAACGTACTCGTCAAAAGGGTTGTATAAATATATTAATGAGGTTTCATTTGGCAGGTCATATAAACTGGCATCTCTAAGTTCAAATATTATCTTACCGTTTATGGTTCCGCTATATGACTTTAGGTTTTCTTGAGCATTAGCGATCAAGTTTTTTGAAAAATCGATCCCTGTTACCTGTTTATATTTTTGAGATGCATAAAAACAAGCGCGCCCCTTGCCGCAACCAATATCGATAAAGTGAGTGTATGGGGAATCATGTTGTAATAAATCAAATAAAATCTCCAGGTATTTTATTGGGACTGCTTGATAATAGGTCGCATGGGATAGAGCAATTTTGTCATCACAATTAATGGACGCGCTACTTCTGGTATCAATATTATAGGTTTTATCAAATCTAAAACTAATAAAAGGTCTAATAATAAAATTATTAATTATTTGATAAGGGATTTTTATTATGGTGCAAAACTTTCTTTTTAATAATTCGATCATTGGGTCTGCTAGCAACGATTATAAACACCATGCATTGTGTTCTATTTTATTCTTGAGTAAAAACAACTATTCAGTTTCTCGGATAAAATCGTGCTTATCCCTGTTTTAATTACAGAATGCCGTGCATACCTGATTGGTTGTAATTGATCCGCCACAATTTTGATAACAGGTATTATATTCGTTTTCGCAGGTGGTATAGTTGCTATAACAACTTTCGCGATAGCAGTATTTTTCATGCTGTTTGCAATATTGATATGCAAGTTCAATTCTTGTTTTACAGTTCTCAGCTTTTAGTTCCTCTATTTGTCTGCAGCTATTTTTTGTAGAGGAGCAATTGGTAATGCACATCATTCCCGCAGAAGACTTCGGCGGTGCGTATGAGTATTGGGTTTTATATATTGGACCACATGCTGTAAGTATGCCTGCGGCAAAGAGGATGAATAATGGTTTAAAAATATTTATTAGTATTGGCATGTTTTTCTCAATGTTTTCAAAGTTATATTATATTATAAAATACAAAATGTTGCTATATTAATAAAAAATCACAATATTATATCCCAAATCTTTTTGTTTATATTTAGTTTGAACAGGTTAATGCAATAAGAGTATTTTAAATACAAGTTAGTTTATATGTTGGTTTCTATGATAGGGATCTCTTCTAAAATTACTGTTCCATCATCTGCATTATCGATAGATGGTGATATATATTTTTTATATCCATAAGTGGTTACTATTTTATCCAGTATTAGGTAGATGCCAAATCCTAAGCATAAAAGATACATAAAAAACCCGCCTAATGTTTTAGCAGCTAAAACTTCCGAAAGAAATGGACTAAAACCACCAAATATTGCGCCGCCGCTGTAGCAAAGTGAGCATGCGGTCATGCGATATTTGGGGTCAAAAATTTCAGCATACATCCCCGTTAAATGGCTAGCTAAGCCACAATATGCCATAGCCATTAGGAAAAAGCATGATACGACCCACATATAGTTATTAGATACTGAGAGAAGAACTACTCCAAGGCAAAAAATTGATACTATTTTTTTTGCCATGCTAATTCGGTTGGCTACCTTGTCAGCAAATCTACCCCAGAACATATAGCCTATTAATGTAGAAACCAACATTGTGTTTATTGCAATCAAGGCTTGATGTTTAGGAGCTTTTACATATATTTCGAGGTAGGTGACAAAGTAACTGAATATAGCATAATAAACGCATGCCATTAAAGCAGCCAAAGTGGTCATGTATATGACTTCTGAAGCTTGGTTTTTAAATATGGCTTTTAAGTGAAAATCTTTGGTCGCAGTATGTTTTTTAAAATCAGGCTTAAGTTTCAAGTACAGTATAAATAATACTCCACTTAATGCAAAAGGAATTCTCCAGGCAAGTTCTTTTGAAAAGTGGCCAATCGTTGCTTGTGAGATCAGGCCAATAATAGATGCCAACAAACATCCAAGTACTACTATAGATAGCACCATGCTAACTAAAAATGAACGTTTTCCTTTTTCACCATCGTCTACGGCTATTGTGATTAATCCCGATAATTGACCTCCAACAGATATTCCTTGCAGTATTCTTAATGAGACTAAGGTTATTGGCGCAATTATGCCAATTTGTTGGTAGGTGGGTAAAAAAGCCACTACTACAGTTGGTATCGCCATAAACCAAACGGTGATATTTACGCTATAATGTTTTCCAAATTTATCCCCGATATAACCAAATATAATTGACCCCAATGGTCTGGCAATAAAGCTGGCACTAAAAGCTAAAAATACCATTAATAAACCAACAAAAGGGTCGGAGCTTGGAAAAAACGAGTGTGCAATTGAGGTGGCAAAAATACCATATAAAGAAAAATCGTACCATTCTAAAATGTTACCAAAAGATGTTTTTAGAAAATCTAATGTAGAGTATTTTATTTTCATATGTTTTATTAGTTATCAAAGCGTTAATTTTATGTGGTTCAAATTTTGTGATTGGCAAAATATTTTGTATATAAATTAATATATTTTTATGCCGCAATCTTTGCTAAATAAAAGCACTTTGAAATCATAACGGATTGCACATTATACTATAATATTTCTGGAAAGCTATTCTGATGCTTATATGTGGCAATGTTATTGATTTAATTGTTATTTTAAGTTGGTAGTTTTATTGTAAAGAGCCAATACCCCTGCGTTTATGTGATGCTTACAGGGGTGGCTTTTTATAAATATTTATTGAATGTTGTCGGGCCAAACAGCGGTTTCTTAGTCATTATGTAACTTAACTAAATATTATGCCGCTGATAATCTGTAATATCATTAAAACAACGCCAGCTAATATAATTCCAATTAGTAAGAATTTGTTGAATAAAATCTTATTTGCTGCTAGCAAATCTTTTTCCTGGCGTAATTTATAGGCCATCATAGCTGGCAAAATCACTAATAAAATAGCCACAAAAAATGCAGCATATTCTAATGCCATGATGAATCCCTTAGGATAGTATAAGGTGAAAATTAGTGGTGGAATAAATGTTATCAATGCTGTTTGAAGGCGGCCAAATCTGGTATTGGCGCGTTTACATCCATCGGCTAAAAAGTCAAAAAGACTTAGAGAGACTCCCAGAAATGAGGTGGTTACTGAAATATTAGAAAATCCAGTAATGGATGCTGTTACCCATTTATTGTTGATGATCGAGGATATAGCGTTAATTAATCCATCTATTGAATCCCCATTTTGTTTAATGGCATCAAAGCTATTGGTAGCCCCGTCTAATGGTACAGTGCCTAGGGTGGCCAAAAGCCATAATAAATAAATTATTAAAGGAATAGATGATCCACAGAGAATTATGAGTCGCAACTCCTTGCGTTTATCACCTATGTAACTTCGTAAGCTAGGGATCACAATATGAAAGCCAAATGAGAATAGAAAAATAGGCGCAGCTATCCCAAGATATTTATTGTGATAAATGTCTTGATTAAAAAGAGTATCGCTCAAGTTGATATAAGGTAAAAGTAATGCAATAGAAGAAACTAATAATAAGCCCTTAAAAGTCATTAAAAAACGATTGGTATGATCTACTGCTTTGGTGCTCCAAAATACCATTCCTCCTAGAGTACAAATAAACAAAGCTGCTGTGAGCCACATTGGTAGATTAATATTACCAGCTGTAAAGAACAGGTTTTTGAGTAAAACAGTGGCTCCAGATGTATAGGCGGCGAGGAGGGCGTATAGTAAAAGCAACCATGTTATCCAGGTAATGATCTGGCCTGTTTTCCCAAGGGTCTTATAAGCCATAGCGCCAAAGCTATTAGATTCATTAGGGCAATATAAGTTTACTTCTAATACTAGCAGAGCAGTTAAGGTCATCAAAAGCCATATTCCAATCAGCAGTATAGATGACATGAGAATTCCTGAGGCAGCGCTTAGCATGGGTAGAGCTAATATACCTCCACCAATACAAGTGCCAATGACAATTAAAACACTACCAGCAATTTTACCGCGGTTCATTGTTATTCTCCATATGTTACTTATTAAACAAACTATATTTATTTCTGACGGTATTGCATTAAAAACTTTTGATGACACCAATTGATCAAGTCTATTTATGGTGAAATTTAAAAATGCAAACCAAAATGTAGTTTAAAGGATATTAGCGCTTTAAGCGCTAAAGTGTGATTGGAAATAAAATTTGCGGATTATTGTTGCATACAAAACAACAGGCGTTTTTAAAGCCAGTTTGTTAAAATTTAGAGATGATTTTCTTGCAATATTTCTCATACCAAAAGATTGCCATGTTTTTCTTTTGGTGTCAAATGCTCTTTATATTCATAGGGATATGATATGAGACAATGTTAATATGGTATATTATGTTTATGTTTTTATGACCGCTGATCTTGGTTTGATAAGAATGCCAGTATGTTTATTAAAGTATCCTTAAGTTATATTTGCAAATGTGTTGTTAATGGTTTTTATAATGTTCTAAGTGAAGCAGGGTAAAAACAGGTGGAGTTGTTTTGCGTTTTTAAATGAACTGACAATATGTCATTGCTAGAAATTATATACTTATCGTCTTAGGGCAGGCTTAAAAAAAATATCGCGATATTTTGATCTTGCTTTGTTTAGGGTTGTCCCAGATGGTCTTAATAAACTCTTAATATTTGGTTTAAAAGCATAAAAAATCATTCTTATAAAATGATTTTTTATGCCTTGATTATTTCTTTTTTATATTGTTTACTAGCAAAAATATTGTCATGATTTTAATATAGAAATTAGATGTTATGAGTAGGAATAGTTTTGAACATAATTTAGATAACACGATTGCAGAAGCTCCTTCAGCAACAGTATCTAATATTCATAACAATTTATTTTATTTCATGAGCCATTATAATAGAAATAGCCGCGAGGAAAAAAATAGTCTTATGTCGTCGTCTGCTAGCTCAGTTAAAAATTTGCAATATGTTGATCTAAATAGTCTTCATGGAATGGTTTTACGTTTTTTGGTAGAAAAAAGGATGTCTAAGAAGGAGTTGGCTCAAGTTCTAAATATAAGCGTAAGAAATCTAGAGCGACTTTTTTCTGAAGAGATTCCGCCTGGATTATTGTCTAAAATTAATTTGCCATTAGTCAAACTCTATTGCAGCACCAAGTGGTAGAAAAGCACTGTTACTCGCGCATGTATATTAAATTAATTTTTTCTTTTTAGTGTGGCATCATTTTGCCAATAAAAAAGGCGGCTTTGCTTTTTTTATTTGGGGTTTTTCATGAGGTGTGTCATCAGTATGTTCTTGTGGTTTTCTTAATTGAGAAAAAAGTTCATTAAGACTTGCGGGCTTTCTTTCCGGGATTTTTCCTGCTTGTTTGATTCCTTGTTCTTGAGTTCCCAGCTTTTGTGTTGGTTTCGTTTCTTCCAGTTCAAAATCGATATTAAGAAAAGCATCACTTATTGCTTCTCTAACTAAAACCAAAGACTTGTCGTTTGCCGGTATTAATTTACTAATTTTATGTAATTCATTTAGTAAGTGATTGTTGTTGTAGTAGGGATGATTCGTTCTTCCTGGTGATATAGCCCAGTAAATTTGATGTTTGAGTTTTTGGTTAATTTTACCGGTGCCATTAAGCACTTCTGGATCACTTTTTAGTAGTTTAGTGATTGATAGAGCTTTTTCATGGGCGCTATGTTCGTCGTCATTAATCAAGAAACAATGTTCTAGTAGTGCAAGTAGATGTTTGTTGCCTAAAGAGCGTAGTTTTTCACAGCTTAGTTTTTCGGGGGTAGGTCCAAGATCTTTATCAATGAGTTTTAAGAGTGTTGGTTTGTATAAGGTTAAAAGGAATTTTCCACATTTATCGCCAGGAGTCTTGGCATATGTTTTGATAAAATTTTCTAAATCTGAACTTTCTGCATATTTGTTGAGAATGTTTCTTTGGCAAATAAATTCAATCTGTCCTTTTACTTCGGCGCTTACATTGGCGTTTGATTTCCCCAGGTCAAATTCCATGAGATCATAATTATCTTCCAACTCAATTGGTTCTGATCTGTTTAATCTATCAATGATGTCAACTTGCAATCCAGATTGTATTGCATGATTAATTTCTGCGGCTATATTTGGGTTTGAGCCCCTTAATTTTTTTAACTCATCAATATACTGCCTAAAGTCCCATTTTTTATGTGAAAAAGGTGATGTTAAGTTTCTTTCCCAATTAAAAATTGACCAAATATACTTAGAACTAATGGGAGGATTAATTTCTATAAGTTTAGAGGCTGCTGTGGCTATGCCCATCGAATTCTTGTCATTTCCCAGGGAAGCTGCTAGCAGTTCAATCCTTTGCAGTTCGTCTATTCCCCTAAGTGCTAGGGAATTATTGCGATAAGTGTCGTTTTTGAGCATCTCTAATAATATTTCATTATTGCCGTCTATCTTGATAAAGGCTTTTAAGCTTTCGGTGCGTTCTTTTTCTGTTTTAATTTCTGAATAGATCTCTAAAAATTTTTCTAGTTTTTTTGTTGGTCCTACGTATACGTCAGAAACTGTTTCAAGTAGTTTATTTCTAAGTATGAATATGTTAACTAGGTCTCTAGCTTTGGGATCAATGTTAGTTGAAAATTTATTGAGGTTTCTTAGCTGATAGTTCTCTTCTAGGGCTGGTTTTAATTCATCAGGATTTATTGGTTTCGAAGGATCATGCAAGCCGGGAAACTTTGTGACTAAATTTGTTTGAAATACTGCTTGTAATGGTTTATCTAATATCTCAGCTGTTGTATAGTCATCATTCGTTAATGCTGAATTTCTTAGGGTTTCTATTGCTGATTCAAGGTCTTTATATGCGTATGCCTTTAAAGGGAATAAATATTTTGACCATGAGAAGGCATAGGGTAGGTATTTTTCACGAAAATTAGCCATTGCTGGGCTGTCTAGTAGCAGAGCCGATGTTTTCTGATCGGTTAATATGTCGGTAAGTAGAATAGCTTTGTTTTTATTATCAAAGTCAACTCCATCGTCAGAGCTAAAACAAAATTCTAGTAATGCCAGCCTGTGTTGTTCGCTTAGATCGGGTCTTCTTAAATTTGTATATAGGGTTTTTTTGCTTTTTTGGTCATAAACGTCAGATTTAACTAACTCAACAAATTTTTCTTTAATTATTTTATTGTTAGAAAATACTTGAGCAGCCTGATCTTCAGGGATGGTTTTATAGGTGTCTATAAAGTCTTTAAACGCTTCCTTTACATTTGATGTGTGTTCCCCGTTGGCTAATTTTTTTAATTTAATTTTTTGTTGTTCTATTGTTGTTAGATTTGAGTGTATTGAGGAGTCTATGGTTTCAAGTAATGCTTTTCTTTCTGTATCCTTAATATTGGGGTTTTTAGCTATTTTAGTTCTTTCTTTTTTGAGGCTGTTTTTAAAGGTGTCGTGGTCTTGAGTATTTAAAAGGGCAAATTGATTTTTGAGAATACTTAGCATAACAGGAGTTTTGGGGTCTTCATCTTTTGGGAGGTTTTTTATAATTTTCACAAATAAGGTAATGTTTTCTTTAGTATCATCATTGCATGGGGTAAAAAGTATTTGCAATGCCATCTCAAGTTGTTCTGGGTCTATGTCGCTTAAGGTGGATAATTTTTCTGAGATACTTTTTCGAATTAGCTCTATTTGCTTTTGGGTTTTTCGAAGATCAATTGATTGATTATTTGTTATAAAATCATCGCATCTTTCTGGATTGATATTAAAGGCTTTTTTGTAGTTATCAGCAGTTGGTTTATTTGTAAAAAGTAGTAAAAAGATTTTGTTTTGTTCGCTATTTTTTGTTACCAGACCTGATATATTGGGATTAAGTTTTGGAGGGAAGTTAGTTGTATTAAAATTGGTTTCAATTTTCTCTACGGCCTGTTTATCGATAGAGTTTTCTTGTGGGAATAGAGCGCTGATCCTTTCTAGTGACATTCCAAGCGGCTCGTTTTGTATGTGGCGATTTATTAACAGTTGTCTATCGATGACATCGACAATTTCTCGATCTATCTTTTTGTTGTCATATTTTATCGTGGTTATAGAAAAATTATTTAATAAGGCGTTTTGTAGTGCTGATACACCGGATTCTCCAATAGGATTGCCGCTTAGGTCGATGGTTTTTATATTAAACTTATCGCTTCGGGATTGTGCGGTTGTTAACATGTTGGCTAGGAGTTTCGCTCCTGTTTCGGTAATGTCATTGTTTGCCAAGTTAAGATTTTCACAATCTATATGAGTTTCAATTGTAGATAAATAGTTACAAATTATATCAACTCCTACGTTGCCGATTTTGTTGTTGGTGGAATTTCGAAACAATTTATTAAATCTGCTAATTAATCCATCAGCAGCACTAAAAAAGATGTTTTTGTGTGTGTGGGTTTCTGATAGATCTAAGCTTTTTGCATTATCTGAAAGGTTTACTATAGCTTTGAGAGTTTTGTTGGAACTTTTTTTCATTCCTCTAATATCTTTTATATCTTTATGGAGCATTTTTGCTTTTGCCCTACATTTAGCTATATCTTCTTTTAGAATTAACATTTTTTCCGCATTCCACTCGCCTTTTATTTTCCATGAGGTTATGCCAATCGATACAGCAGTAATTCCTAATAAGCCAGATAATCCGTACCCATACCCAGAGAATATATCCAGCATTTTTGATGCAAGAACTGTTGCACCGGCTGAAATAGAGGTAATTCCTACAGACGTAATTGCGGTGCCAATCCCCGGAAGGAAAACATTTAATGCTACTATAGCTGCGATAACAATGACCGCTCCTATTAATAAACCAGCGGCAAAAAGTAAATACTTCCTTTTGCTATTTTTCAAATCGTAAGCTAAATTTTCTGCTTGTAGTGTTTTGAGTAAAATTAGGCTGTCAGCTAGTTCATTTCTTCGTGCTTGCTCTAGTATATCAAAATAATTATCTAAGATTTCATAATTTTCCTGTTTTGCTTTTTTTAGGGCTAATATTTGTGTATCGATAATGTAGTCGTCCTCAACAAGGCGAGGGTTTAGGCCTCCAGAAAGATCGATAGTTTGTGTGTTTATCTTTTCTGTACCCCAACCCCAATCCCAGAAGCTAGCCGCATCAATTTTGTCGGCAGCAATATCGGTTGGTTTTAACTGTTTGTTTCCAGAAACTTTAACTGAATTTTTTAGGGTAGCTAAGACTTTTTTATATTCTGAGCTGGTTTTAAGCAGTGGTGTTGGGTCGTTATCTCTAGTAATAGTTACGTGAAAGTCTAGTCGGTTCCAGTCAGAATAATCAATCTCACCGAGGGTAATATCTTTTTTATCAATTATAAGTTTTACATTATAAAATTGTGTGCTTTCGAGTTTAATTTCAGGGTTTAATGGGTTTTTGCCGGTTAGCTTTGCTTCAACTAAGCTTTGAATTTTTATTTTTGCTATCTTTTCTGCTGCTTTGTGGTCTAATATCGATACTTTGGTAAAGTTAAATATAACTTTATTGTTGCTCTTTTCTCGTGATGCTTTCATATCCTTGAATTGTTTGCGTAGTTGTGCAGATATAAAGCCGGTAGTAGCATCCCTATATTTTTCTAAAGAATGAAAGGCCCTATAAGCTTTAGCACCGGTGTTATATCTTTGTGCTATGTAAGTGCCGCCAGCTAGAGAAGCTGCCCCGGCTGCTATTGTGGAAGTTGCTACCATGTTAGATCTCCTTTTTAATTGTCAGCCTATTTATAGGCCCATGTTTTTGCTTTTACATGCACCGGATCTGTTTTTTATAACAGACCCGATGTTTTTCCCTTTGAAAAGTACTAACTTTTAAACTTTACCATTGCAGCCTAAAACGTGAACTAGCTTATGTTTGACAACTTGTTTGATCGCTTCCCGTGCTGGGGATAAATATTTTCGTGGATCAAAATTTGCTGGGTCTTCAGAGAAGCTTTTTCTGATCATGGCAGTCATAGCAAGTCTAAGATCAGAGTCAATATTGATTTTGCATACAGCCATTTGAGCAGCTTTTCTTAGCATCTCTTCTGGCACTCCCTTTGCCCCAGGCATTTTGCCGCCAAATTTATTAATAATTTCTACATATTCAGGCAGCACTGAAGAGGCCCCGTGAAGGACTATTGGAAAGCCAGGGAGTCTTTGGGTAACATCTTCTAAGATATCAAAGCGTAATTTTGCTTCACCTTTAAATTTGAAAGCCCCGTGACTAGTACCGATTGCAATTGCAAGTGAATCAACCTTGGTTTTGGTTACAAACTCTTCTGCTTCAGCTGGGTCAGTATAAAAAGCATGTTCATCGGATACATTTACATCATCTTCAACTCCCGCTAGTCTTCCAAGTTCACCTTCGACTGTTATATTACGTGGATGGGCATATTCGACAACTTTACGGGTTAGCTCAATGTTGTCTTGAAGTGATA
Source organism: Gammaproteobacteria bacterium (assembly GCA_018814965.1). Classification (GTDB taxonomy): domain Bacteria; phylum Pseudomonadota; class Gammaproteobacteria; order UBA9339; family UBA9339; genus UBA9339. Next base: position 1,316 of record JAHIYS010000191.1, on the reverse strand, counting down.
AGTGAGAGCCATCAATCATTACTGATGTAAAGCCACCATCAATACAGGATTTGCAGAGTTCGAAGGAGTCACCATGATCTAAATGTAAGCAAATAGGCAGATCTGTTTCTATTAATGCCGCCTCAACTAGTTTCATGAGATAGGTGTGATTGGCGTATTTTCTGGCGCCAGCTGATACTTGGAGAATTAAAGGGGCATTTTCTTCTTTGGCAGCTTCGGTGATCCCTTGAATGATCTCCATGTTATTAACATTAAAGGCTCCAATGGCGTAACCCTCTTCATAAGCTTTTTTAAACATCTCTGTGGTGGAAACTAGCGGCATTTTGTCTCTCCTTATAAAAATTAACTAATTAATGATATATAGATTTTTAACTCAACATATTCTAACAGAAAAGGTCTCGAAGGTAAAAAGAATAGAGGACAAATTTGTTAACGGTTTGTCGGCGTATTCACATCTAAGTCAAGTAGGCGCCCAAGAATATTCTAGTTATGAGGCTGGTACATTTTCTTTGTTTTTTATTTTATCGTTTTCGTTGGGGGTTTTTACAGGAGTTACTATTGGTTTTGGGGGTAAACCAAAGACTTTGCCAAAGACTTTGCCAAGGCTGGCTGATAAGTTTTGTGCTCTTGATTCTTGTGTTGCTTCTTTGGTTTGAGTTGGCTGTGATTTTGATGAAGATTCTCCAGCTAATTTAGCAAGTATTTCTGGAGCAGTTCCCAAAGATGATTTTTCTACATTTTGTTTGGAAGCTGCTTGTAAGGCCTGTTTTAATGATTCGGCTGTTTGGGGTTCGCCTGGGATTTTTTGGAGTTGGATTTGCGTATTAAGCTCTGTTAGTATTTCATCAAAGCTCGATTTTATGGACCAGAAGAACTTTGGATTTAAGTATTTTTTGCTGAAACTACTCATGGTTTCATTATCAAAGAATTGTGTGGCTAGTTCCTCGTCGTTAAGGATGTTGGTGAGAAATGTAATTTTGTTTTGATAATCAGGGTCATTAGATTTAAAGCAGTATTCTAGCAGAGCTTTTCTATGTTCTTCGGTAAGTTTAGGATCTCTTAGTAGATCATATACGACCTTACTCTCATTATAACCACCTGACTGTAATAACCCTATCATTTTTCCTTTATTTAGACGAGATAAGAAGTTAAGGTCATTTTCAGGGATTGTTTTATAGATTTCTATAAATTCAGTTAATGTTTGTTTCAAATCTGAAGAATGGCTGTTAATTAGTTTTTCTAATAGATTCTTTTGTATGGTTACGATATCTAAGGGTTTGTCACCTTGTTTTAGGGTTAGATCAAATAAGCTTAAG
>JAHIYS010000190.1 GCA_018814965.1 Gammaproteobacteria bacterium | reverse complement strand
GCAAATTCCATAGGTAATTGCTGAAATACTGAGCGGCAAAAACCATTTACAATCATGGCAACAGCATCCTCTTTTTTAATATTACGCTGACTGCAATAAAATAATTGATCTTCATTTATTTTAGTTACAGATGCCTCGTGTTCTATTATGGCCGTTTTGTTTTTTACTGAGATTTTAGGAAAAGTGTGCGCTCCACACGTGTCTCCTAAAAGCAATGAATCACATTGGGTATAGTTACGTGCATTATCAGCTTGGGGTAACACTTTAATTAATCCTCGATAAGTATTTTGTCCGTGTCCGGCGGATATTCCCTTAGAGATAACTACGCTTTTGGTGTTTTTACCAAGATGGATCATTTTGGTGCCGGTATCAGCTTGTTGGTAATTATTAGACAAAGCTACAGAATAAAATTCACTTGTTGAATCATCTCCGCGTAAAATTGTGCTAGGGTATTTCCAGGTTATGGCTGAGCCTGTTTCTACTTGGGTCCATGAGATTTTCGAATTGGTTCCGCGGCATTCCCCGCGTTTGGTTACGAAATTATAAATCCCCCCTTTGCCTTTTTTATCTCCTGGGTACCAGTTTTGTACGGTTGAATATTTTATTTCAGCATTATCCATGGCAACTAGCTCTACTACTGCAGCATGAAGCTGATTTTCATCCCGCATGGGTGCAGTGCATCCTTCAAGGTAGCTTACATAGCTATTTTCATCTGCAATAATTAAGGTGCGCTCGAATTGCCCAGTTTTAGATGCATTAATCCTAAAATAAGTTGAAAGTTCCATGGGGCAGCGTACCCCTTTGGGGATATAAACAAAGGAGCCATCGCTAAATACAGCGGCGTTTAGTGCCGCAAAGAAATTATCATTTTCTGAGACTACGCTACCTAAATATTTTTGAATAAGATCAGGATGTTTTTGTACTGCTTCAGAAAAAGGACAAAATATAACCCCCTTTTCTTGCAGTTTGTCTTTAAAGGTTGTAGCTACTGAAACACTATCAAAAACTGCATCTACAGCAACCCCAGCTAGTTTTCCGTGTTCATGTAGCGGAATGCCGAGTTTTTTATAGGTTTCAATTAGCTTAGGGTCAACTTCATCAAGGGTTTTTGGGCCATTTTTTTGTGATTTTGGCGCAGCATAATAAATAATATCTTGATAATTGATCGGGTCATATTCAAGCTTACCCCAGGTGGGAGGGGCCATTTTACACCATTTGCGATAAGCGTTAAGCCTCCAAGCGAGCATGAATTCAGGCTCATTTTTTTTAGCTGAAATTAACCGAATAACATCTTCGTTTATGCCAGGAGGTAATTGTTCGCTTTCGATATCGGTGGTAAAGCCGTATTTATATTCTTGGTTTATCGACTGTCTTAAATCTTTTTCTGACATTTTGGGTCTTATCCTAAAATTGGGTGGTCAAATCCTACCACGAACTTTTAATGTAATGAATCTATCTGGATTTTAAAATTTTTTAATGTGGATGGTGGTATCATATATTTGATAGCTAACTTGGCTCAAATTGAGTAGTTATCCACTTAAAAGATTCAAAATAAAGTCATTTCTTTGCTATCTTAAACATTCTTGTTGTGATTTCAACTCTTAGCCCTAGGATTATACATTAAATGTATAATTAAGAAGAATTTTATTGGAGCAAAATGTAGATTGGGGTATATTTACAGGAGTCCATATTATTATTTTTTTATAGGTAATAAAGCCCATGCGTATTGAAGAAGATCTTAAGCTTGATTTTAAAGATGTCCTAATCCGTCCTAAGCGTAGTACTTTGCGCTCAAGAAGCGATGTTGATCTAAGTCGCGAGTATAAATTTTTGCATAGTAAGCTAAAATGGAATGGGATCCCTATTATTGCTTCCAACATGGATCATACAGGGACTTTTGCTATGGCTAAGATTTTGGCTGAGCACCAATTGTTAACCGCTGTTAATAAATTTGCAACTACAAAGCAATGGCAAGATATTGCTGCCAATTACCCATCTTTACAAAATTATGTTTTTGTCACTGCTGGTAGTAGTGATGCCGACTTTAAAAATCTATGCGCAGTCTTAGAACTGGTTGATTACTCTATGATTTGTCTAGATATTGCTAATGGCTATTCGCAACATTTTGTTGATGCTCTTAAGAGGGTTCGTGCAACTTTCCCAGATAAAATTATTATGGCTGGTAATGTAGTTACTGGGGAGATGACAGAAGAATTATTACTTTCGGGGGCTGATATTGTTAAGGTTGGAATTGGCCCAGGATCAGTCTGTGTTACCCGTAAGAAAACCGGGGTTGGTTATCCCCAGCTGTCAGCTATTATTGAATGTGCCGATGCTGCTCATGGGTTGCATGGCCATGTATGTGCTGATGGTGGGTGTACAGTTCCTGGAGATGTAGTTAAGGCGTTTGCTGCTGGTGCTGATTTTGTTATGCTCGGCGGGATGTTTGCTGGACATGATGAGTGTGCGGGGGAGATTTTTGTTGAAAATGGTAAGAGCTATAAGCGATTTTATGGTATGTCTTCAACAGAGGCCATGAATAAATATGTTGGTGGGATGGCTGATTATCGTTCAAGCGAGGGTAGGTCAGTTAACGTTCCTTATCGTGGTGCGGTTGAGGATATGGTGTTGGATGTTTTGGGAGGACTACGATCAGCTTGTACCTACGTGGGAGCAAAAAAATTGAAAGAGCTTTCTAAATGCACAACTTTTGTTAGGGTTACTCAACAGCTAAATGAAATTTATATGCACCAAGAAACAGGTGATATAAGATAATTTTCAAGAGGTTACGATTTTTAATCAAAGTATGAGATTAATTATTATTAATATCCTTATTGCTTACGTGGCTCTTCTTTTAGCTGCTTATTTTCTTTCAGACTCTATTATTTTTCAACCACCACGAACAGGTTATCAAGATAACTTAGAATTAATCCAGTTACGAACATCTGATGGAGAAAAGATTTTTGCTTATTATTTACCAAATAAAAATGCAAAATATACTCTATTGGTTAGTCATGGCAATGCTCGGGATCTTGGTCAAATCATCCCCTTTTTAAATGAGATTCATGACCACGGTTTTTCGGTGTTTGGGTATGATTACCATGGTTATGGTTTGAGTAGCGGTAGACCGAATGAGTTTAATGCATATCTTGATATTGAAGCAGCTTATAATTACTTAATCCAAAATCTACATATTTCCCCAGAAAATATTATTTCCTATGGGCACTCTCTTGGGGCTGCAATGGCGTTGGATTTGGCAGTACAAAAACCTGTTGCAGCGGTTATTTTAGAGGCGCCTTTTGTTACAGCTTTTCGTGTTGTTACGAGGGTGCCACTTGTACCATTTGATAAATTTAATAATTTAAAAAAAATAAAGTTGCTAAAATGCCCATTATTAGTGATTCATGGTACTATCGATCGTATCATTCCTTTTTGGCATGGGAAAAATCTTTATGATGCTGCTTTGGTACCTAAGCAGTTTTATGTTGTAAAAAACGTTGGTCATAACGATATAGAAATCGCTGCCGGGGAAGAATACTGGGATACTATATCTAGCTTTATTAAACAAAATCTTACAAAAAAATAGGTTGTCATCATGACTGAGAAAAAACCAATAATATTCAGTGGTATTCAACCATCCGGGAATTTAACTCTTGGTAATTATGTCGGTGCCCTTAAAAACTGGGTTAGTTTGCAAGATAAGTATGACTGCTTATTTTCATTAGTGGATCTTCACACTATTACCGTACGTCAAGATCCGAAATCATTCCGCTCTAATTGTTATGATGCTTTAGCTATTTATTTGGCTGTGGGTATCGATCCCATACGTCATAATGTATTTTTGCAATCCCATGTTCCGGCCCATACCCAACTTGCCTGGATATTGAATTGTTATAGCTATATGGGTGAGCTTAGTCGTATGACCCAATTTAAGGATAAGTCTAAGAAAAATGAGACAAACATTAATGTTGGATTATTCTCTTATCCCATATTAATGGCCGCAGATATTTTGCTTTACGGTACCAATCTAGTGCCAGTTGGTGCTGATCAGAAGCAGCATGTTGAGATTGCGCGTGATTTGGCCTTGCGATTTAATAATATTTATGGCCAGGTATTTGCTATACCTGAAGTATATCATCCCCCTTTAGGTGCGCGACTTATGTCACTTCAAGAGCCAACCAAAAAGATGTCTAAATCGGATGATAATTCTAGTGCCACTATCTTTTTGCTAGATAAGCCAGAGGATATTTTGAATAAGTTTAAACGAGCTGTTACTGATTCTGATACAGAAATTTGCTTTGATATTAAAAATAAACCAGGGGTTTCTAATCTGCTTACTATTTTAGCGGTAGTTACTGATAGATCAGTTGAAGAGTGGACAACCCAGTTGCAAGGTAGCGGTTACGGCAAGTTAAAAACTGCAACTGCTGAGAATTTGATTGAGTTTTTACGCCCAATGCAAAAGCGCTATTATCAGTTAAGAAAAGACCAAGAGTATTTAGACTCGGTTTTAAAGCAGGGGGCTGCTCGAGCAGTTGATGCTTCGCAAGAGATATTGAAGAAGGTTTATGATGTATTAGGATTTATTCCAACTTTTTAAATGAATTGGGGTCACGGTGAATTGGGGTCAAGTCTTGAATAGGTGAATTGGGGTCAAGTCTTGAATTGTGAATAATTCACAATTCAAGACTTGACCCCAATTCACTACCAATTCACTACGTCGCAATGACGGCAAAAAAAAGATTGGCTCAATAAAAGATGTGGG
>JAHIYS010000020.1 GCA_018814965.1 Gammaproteobacteria bacterium | reverse complement strand
CACTTTGCCATTTAGAATGCCAAAGAGAGCTAAGTGCAAAGATTATAATAGTCCTAAAGCTGGTGGTAACTCTCCAGGTGAGGCTGATGGAATATATTTTTTAGGTAATGATCGTAAAACCAATGATGAGCTGTGGTTTACTAACGATGATATGCGTACCCATGTTTTGATTTTTGGTTCAACTGGTAGTGGTAAAACAGAGGCTATGATCTCTTTGGCATATAATGCTCTAGTTCAAGGAAGCGGTTTTATATATGTTGATGGTAAAGGAGATAATGCAGTTTTTGCCAAAATTTTTTCTTTAGTGCGCTTAATGGGGCGTGAAGATGATTTGTTGTTGATTAATTTTATGACTGGGGCTCGTGATATTATTGGTCCACAGGAGACCCGTTTATCAAATACAATGAATCCTTTTTCTACCGGTTCTTCTAGCATGTTATCCCAGCTAGTTGTTGGCCTGATGTCATCATCTGGTGATAAATCATCTGGTGACATGTGGAAGGATCGAGCTATTGCCTTTGTCGAAGCATTGATGAGGGTTTTAGTTTTTGCCCGTGATGCTGGCTATATCTTGCTTGATGCAAACTCAATTAGGAACTATTTTGATTTAGATCGTCTTGAAACTATGGTTATGGACAAAGTCCTTGTTCGCGATAACCAAGAGCCAGTTAGCTTGGAAGATGTTCCTAGTATTGTGCTTGAGCCGATGAGCAATTATTTGCGTAATTTACCGGGGTATAATAAGGAGAAAAAAGGGAAACAAGTTTCTCAGGTTTTAGAGCAACACGGTTATATTACAATGCAGTTGACGAGGGTGTTTTCTTCTTTGGCAGATACTTATGGTCATATAATACGTACTAATTTACCCGAAGTTGATTTACGGGATGTGGTTTTAAATCGACGTATTTTAGTGGTGTTATTGCCAGCGTTAGAAAAATCTCCTGCTGAATTGGCTAATTTAGGTAAGATAATTATCGCGTCTTTGAAGTCGATGATGGCTGCTGGGTTAGGTGATGAAGTTGAGGGGATGTATAGCAAAATAATAGAGCGTAAGCCAACCAATGCTCGTAACCCATTTTTGTGTATTTTAGATGAGTATGGATATTATGCGGTCGAGGGTTTTGCAGTGGTCCCAGCTCAAGCTCGTTCTTTAGGTTTTTCGGTGGTATTTGCTGGCCAAGATTTGCCAGCGTTTCAAAAGGCATCTAAAGAGGAAGCAGCCTCTATTGGTGCCAATACCAACATTAAAATTTGTATGAAGTTAGAAGATCCAATGGAAACCTGGGATTTCTTTATGAAGTCTGCTGGGGAATCACATGTTTCGGTAGTTGGTGGTTATCAAAGTGATGCGAGCAGCATGACTGGGCAATATATGGATTCCCGTAGCGCTCAGATGGAAAAGCGGTCACGGATCGATTTGCTTGATTTAAAAGAGCAAAGAGAAGGGGAGGCTCATATTTTATTTAAGTCGCGTATTGTAAGAGCCAAGATGTTTTTTGCTAATCCGAAGCCGGTTAAAGAGTTGCGCTTGAATCAATTTGTTAAAGTGGATGCCCCTAAAGATGCTGTGCTAAGAAATTTGATCTCGGGTTTTGAGAATTTTAAAAAGTTAGTAGAAAGACAAGATGAAATTTTTGCTGATATCAAACTGCCAGATGATACAGTCAAGACTATTGCTGAGTTATTCGCCAAGCAAGAAACTAGTTTCCCGATAGAGAAAGGGATCGCAGTTTTAATGTCTTATAGTGATGCTGGTGCAGATGATAACGATAATACTAATGTAGGTGCAAAATCGACAGTTAGTGAAAACGTTAAGTTGCCTCATGGAGGTCTAGACATATTTGCCAGATTGCAGGTGTCAGATTATCTAAAGGCGCTATTATTAGCCGATGATCTGGAAAAGTTTGGCCAGCCTATTTTGCCTAAATCTTCAATTTTGGAAAAAATAAATCAAGTGGAGTCTTTTTTTGGAAAAGATCTCAATAGAGCAAAAGAAGTGGCTGATGAGTTAATTGAAGATATGCACACCGCAACCAACTATCCTCCGATAGTAGAAAATGTTCCAAGCGCTAGTAAAATGGTGCAAGTAGTGAAAAATATAATTGAACATATTGTATTAACTAAGTAAGAAGTCATTGAAAAAAGAAGGAATTATTATGAAAAATTTTCTGAAAGCAGTTACTTTTGTTTTGACTACTATTGCTCTGATAGCTTGTTCTACATCTAATAATGATAGCTTCGCTAGAAGTCAAACGGCAAAAGAGAGGCAAAGTATCTCTGTACTAAGAGACAAGTTATTAGAAAATAATGTCCGTATTTTTAAATATGCCAATTCAATCGCGCTGATATTACCCAATAAGAATTTTTTCATTGGTGACTCAGCAAATTTCACTGATAATGCGCTCGAGGCCCTGGATTTAATATTTATTTTATCTGGTTATGATAAGGGCGTAACGGTATCTATTATGGGATATTCTAGCAAAAACTATCAGGATCAAATTGGTAAAGCATTAGCGCGTGAGCGTGCTCATAGGGTTATGAAGTATTTATGGAGAGCTGGGATACATGCTAATTTTGTGTATGCTGATGGCAAAAAGATGATTTTTAGTGATAAAAAAGATATCTTGAATAATTGTACTTTGCTTGAGTTTAAGAATTTTTTTGATTGATTTTTTTATGGCATAAAAAGTTTAAATTGTTCTAGAGTGAGGAAAGTATATTTTTGATTTTTCTCAATAAATGGGTTAGCATATCGTTAGTGAGTTGGTATGTTATTTTTGGATTATTAAAACACAGGAAGAGTTATGGTAGACGATGCTATTGAAATGGTGCGATTGCGCAATAATTTCTATCGCGATAATTATCGCCGTTTAGTTGGTGGTTTGCTTATTTCATTGATAATAGTTATTGGCTTAGTTGGTACAGTGGTGTATCAAATAACTAACCGACCAGAACCCAGATATTTTGCAACAACAGTCGATGGCAGAATCATGCCTCTTTATGCCTTATCCGAGGCTATGCTGTCCCCTGGTGAGTTATTGCAGTGGGCTCATGGTGCTGCTATAGCCGCATATACTTATAATTTTGTTAATTATCGTGATGCGATGCAACAGTTGCAAAATCAGTTTACGCCTAAGGGATGGGTTTATTATGAAGATGCATTAAGAGCTTCTAGAAACCTTGAAATGGTTATAGCTAAGAAGTTAGTAGTATCTGCAGTTGCTACTGGTACGCCAGTTATTTTAGATCAAGCTGTAATTGACGGTCGATATTCTTGGAAAGTACAAATACCGCTCTTAGTGAGTTATCAAAGTCCTAACGAGCAAACCCAAAATCCAGTTATAGTGATGATGATTATTAGTCGTGTGCCTACTGTTGACATGCCTAAGGGTATTGCGATAGTTAGTTTTGTAGCATCTGAGGGGAATATTTCAAGATAACAATTTAGGAAGATAGAGTATAACTATGATTAGGGGATCTCTCATTTTTTTGGTTTCAATTCTTTTTTGCTGGCAATGCACTTTTGCTGCGTCTGGCAAATCTCAACAAGAACAGCAAGAATCTCAAAAGAAACTGGCTGAATTGCAGCAACTTTTAGCACGCGCGGTGCAAAGTAGTAAAAATCCAGGCATCGGGAGTGAATTAAATCAACCCGGGACACCATTGACGCAATCAACTAGTTTGCAGCAAGATAAGATGACTCTTGCAACTAGTGCTGCTGCTGGGGATGCGCCTGCGGGTGATACTGCTGTGGCCGATGTTCCGGGCAATATTATTGCTAATACTGCCAGTGCTCCTATGCCAAAGGCTAATTTATATGATGAAGCTTTTTCTAACGTTGTAAATCAAATGTTGCCGATGTCACCTCAACAAGTTTCAAAGTTACGCGAGGTATTTATAGATAGCCAACTAGCTGCATCAACGCCACCTGGGGTTCCTCCAAAACCAACATCCACTTCGTTATTAGTAAGTTTATCACCCCAAGCTACCCCGCCAGTTATCAGATTGAGTGCTGGTTATATTACTTCCCTAGTTTTTGTAGATAGTACGGGGCAGCCGTGGCCAATTGCTTCTTATAGCATAGGGGATCCATCAGCGTTTAATATCCAATGGGATCGTAAGGGTAATACTCTATTGACTCAGTCATCTACTTTTTATAAACGAAGCAATTTGGCGGTAATGTTGCGTGATTTAAATACCCCTGTGATGATAACTTTAATTTCAGGGCAACAGGCTGTAGATTACAGAGTTGATTTACGTATCCCGGGGTTTGGCCCTAATGCAGTTTTTGTGCAAAATGGGATCCCTGATGCGACAAATCCAGTATTGCTAGAGGTATTAAACGGTGTGCCACCAAGAGGGAGCAAAGAAATAAAGGTTGGTGGTGGTGATGCACAGGCTTGGCTCTTAAATGATAAGCTTTATTTGCGCACTAATTTGACTATAATTTCACCAGGATGGCAGTCTATTCTAAGTAGTATAGATGGCACTCATGCTTATCAGTTGCAGCCAGCACCAATAATTTTAGTGCTGCAAAAAGGTAAGGATAAAATTCTGACATTAAAGCTTGAAGGACTAGAGTAATATGACACTTAACGATAAAGTCAATACTGCAAGAGAGGTTCTAGCTGATACTAAATCACGTATGATTATTGTCATATTGGTTATTATAGTGATTGCAGTATTAGGCATAGCATATTTTAAATTTAAACGTTCAAGCGTGGCGCCTGCTGGAATGGGGTCATCTCTTGCTGGTGCTCCTAATATTGTTTCTATTCCTGGTATGGGACAGCCAACAAGAGAATATGCAAAATTGCAAGAACAGCAGAATTTAGATTTAGCAACTGAGGCTGCTCGTAAGGGAACATCGGCTATGCCAACAGTGGTACGTACCACTTATTTAGATGCTGGGGTTTCGAGCGATTTGAAAAAAGGATCCGGAGCAACATCTACATCTGGGTGTAGTGTCGAAGATTTAAAGCGGGCTCGTGATTCTGGTGTGGATGTTACTGAATTGCGTTGTCGAGGTTGTAGCTTGGCTGCGCTTAAGGATGCAGGATTTAGTGCTGGAGAATTACGTAATGCTGGGTTTGGTGCTCAAGAATTGAAAGATGTTGGTTTTAGTGCTAGTGACCTAAAAAGTGCTGGGTTTAGTGCTAAAGAATTAGCTTCTTCCGGGGTTGATGCTAAGACTTTATCTAACGCTGGGTTTTCTGTCGGCGAACTGAAAAAAGCAGGATTTAGTAATAGTGAAATCCAAGCTGCCGGTTATAGTGCTGCTGCAATTAAATCTATTGAAGCTAATCCTGATGGATGTGATATTAAAAAATTGCAGGAAGCTCGTAGTAAAGGTGGACAGGCATCAAAACTAAAAGAGTTGGGTTGTAGTGTTTCAGCTTTAAGGGCGGCAGGGTATACAGCTTCTGAATTAAGAACTGCAGGATTTGGGGCGGGTGAATTGCGTGCTGCTGGTTTTGATCCAAATGAATTAAAGGACGCAGGGTTTAGTGCTAGTGAGCTTAAAAATGCTGGATTAAGTTCTTCAGACTTAGTCAAAGCTGGTTTTTCTCCGGATGAACTATTAAATGCTGGTTATACTAGAGGTGATTTAGTTAGGGCTGGAGTAAGAGATAGTGTGGTCGCTAGTGTAGAGATTAATTCGTGTAGTGTTGAAAGTTTAAAAAAGGCATATAAAGCTGGTAAAAAGGTCGCCGATTTAAGAAAACTTGGATGTAGCGCCGCAGCTTTAAGAGAGGCTGGTTTTACTATTGATGAATTAAAGGCCGCTGGGCTAAGTGATGATGAATTACGTGCTGCTGGATTTCCACCTGAGGAATTAAAAAAAGCGGGGCTGGTTGATGTACCAAAGAAAGCAGATAGCGCTCAAGTTGAGGTGCAGGATACCATAGGAAGAATTGCTCCTGAGCGTATGGCTGATATGAGCGATCAAGATCTTGAAAATCTTGTCAAACAGCAACAGGCGATGATGATGATGCAGGCTAATCAGCTTTTTTCAGCATGGACCCCGATACCATCTCAGCAATATGTCGAAGGGGAAACGCCAAAGGTTGATAAAGGTGAGGCTGCAAAGTTAACCCCTCAAGAACAACAGGCCATAGCTTTAAAAAATTCTGATATCTATAAGGCGGGTACAGTTATTTTAGCTACTTTAGATACTGAGGTAAATTCTGACGAAAACACACCGGTTAGAGCTACTATAGTTCATGGCCCGATGAAAGGCTCTAAGGTTATTGGTAATTTTCAGCGTGTTGATCAGAAAATTTTGTTGCAGTTTACTGTGTTAAGTATACCTAAATTAACGAATAGTATACCGATTAATGTCGTAGCTGTTGATCCAGATACCGATAGAACAGCTCTGGTCTCAAGTGTGGATAATCATTATATGCTACGCTATGGCACTATGCTAGCTTCAGGTTTTATGAGTGGTTTAGGCGAGGCATTCCAAACTTCTGGTTCACAATTATCGACAAATATTACAGGAACAACTTCCACCATGCCGGCTTTAACTTTGGGAGAAAAGACTATAGTGGCTTTTGGTAACATGGCGCAACAGTTTAGTACAGCAATGGCACCAAAAATTAATACGCCGCCAACAGTTAAGGTAAATGCTGGGACTAGTATTGGATTATTATTAATGGCCGATTTAGCAGTGCCAAGAAATTAACAATAAAGGGTATGAATATGGATGATAAAATAACGCCTTCAAGTGATGCAACAGAATATAAATTTAATGAATCTGAGGTGGGAGCAATTGATGCTTCAACCCCAGATCCTGCTTCATCTACACCCACCTCTAGTTCTTTTGAGAGATCTAATGTAGATAATAGTTCTTTGCCGCATGAAGAGGTGAAAAAACATTTTAAATTTGATTTTAAGAATATTGATAGAAAACGCTTTATGGTTCCCGGGGTAATAGTAATTTCTATTTTATTGTTATATACAATATTTAGCTTCTATTCTTCTAAAAAAGAGCAGAATCTGGAGCAAAAAAAGATTGGGTTACAGACAGAAGCAGCTTTAATGCAGAAGCAAAATATGGCTACAGATGCATCCGCAGCTCGTTCAAGCTTGATGAGCAAGGATCTTGGGGTTAGCAGCAATAATGTAACTCAGATGCAAAATGATATTAAACTCAATGCTGATAACATTATGCAATATGAAAAAAACACTCAAGATCGAGTTGTAAATTTGAATGCTGCGATTACCAAAACTGAGCAAGAGATATTAGGAGTTAATCAGCATCTGGATCAACTTACAACTACAGTACAACAAATACTGCTTGAAGTAGAAAAGATAAGAGAAGCGACAAAACCTAAAGTTAAAAAAGCAGTTCGTAGGCCGCCGGTTGCATACCATGTAAGAGCTATTGTTCCGGGGCGCGTATGGCTTGAATCGGCTAAGGGTAAAACTGTATCTCTGTGTGTGGGGAGTAAATTGGAAGGATATGGTGTAGTTAGAATTATTTCTCCTCGTCATGGCATGGTTGTTATGAGTAATGGTTCAATCATTCAATATGGTGTTAATGATTTTTAATGATTGTTTCTTTTGCTTTTTAGCGCGCTAATTTGGTTATGGAAGGATCATGAAGATTTTTAATCACAATGGATTTATCAATAAGCCTTTGCAATTATGGACCGTACTATTATTTTCGGTCCTACCTTTGACTGCTGCATATTCTGTTACTATTGATTTTACTACCATGCTTGCTGCCTTAAGTAAAAACTCTGGCATTGTAATTAAGATTGCGGTCGCAACTGCTTATATCATTGGTTTATGGTTTATAATTTCAGCTGTTATGAACTTAAAACGTGTTGGCCAATCATCACAAATGCAAATGCAAACAACTAGCATTAGCGGGCCAATAGTAAAATTTGTTATAGGTTTAATGCTGTTATATCTTCCAAGTGTCATAGATATTGGGGCATGGACTTTATGGGGGGCGGGAGCAGATTCTAGTCAGTTGTCATATACAACAACTGGTGGTGAACCAATATTTGGTCCGGTTAAAGATGGAGCCATTGCGCTTGTCAAAGCAGTGGGATATATCTATTTTATTCGAGGTTTAATCGTTCTTAGTCATTCTTCTGAGCAAGGAGCCCAACAAGGAACTGTTGGTAAAGGGATAGTTCATTTAATAGGTGGGATTTTAGCTATTAATTTAATGCAAACCATTGAGATTATTAAGAGTGCTTTTGGTATGGTTTAAGGGTATCATTTTTTTTATTAGTAGAGTAAAATAGTTTTGTATTACAAGTTGTTATGATATTTCGTAATGTTGGCTTAATTTTTAAGGAGATATAAAATATGTTAGGTAGAAAAATAATAAAATCAACTTTATCAGTTGGATTAGGTGCTGTAGTTTTTTATGCTGCCAATGCTTTAGCTGCAACTAGTATTGCTGATATGGCTAATACATTAGGTGATACCTATAAGGGTATTGGTAAATTAATGGTAGCAACAGCTTATTTAGCAGGTTTTGGATTAACAATTGCGGCTATTTTTAAGTTTAAACAGCACAAAGATAATCCTCAACAGGTTACTATGGGTGTTCCTATTACGATGCTTTTGGTAGGTATAGCTCTTATCTTCTTACCAAACATTATTGCACCAGCTGGAACAAGTCTTTTTGGTTCAGGTGCAAGCGCTGGTGGTTTTACTGGTGAAGGAGTTGATGTACTCACTCAATAATATAATAGTAGATAGCTTATGGACAGCTTATATCCTATAAAATTAGCCGCTATCCCAGAGGGATGGCGGCTTTTTTCGGTAAGAAAAGCTGATCCAGCTTTTAAGCAATTTAAAGATCAGGTGTTGGAACGCGACCAATACATGTGTCAGTACTGCGGTTTTCAAACTAAAAAATATCAAGAGATAGTCAATCTTGATAATGATTATCGCAATAATAAGTTCGATAACATGGTAACAGCATGTTGTTTTTGCTCCCAATGTTTTTTTCTTGAGGCAGTTGGTAAGGATGATTATGGTGGAGGGATATTAATTTACCTTCCAGAAATTAGCCAGACTGATCTAAATGGATTTTGTCATGTTTTGTTTTGTGCTATGTCTAATGATACTAGCTATATGACTAATTCTCAGGATATTTATCGTAATTTAAAGTCTCGTTCTAAAGTTATTGAAGAATATCTTGGTGAGGGGATGAGTGATCCTGCTTTGTTTGGATTGATGCTAATAGATGCTCTTGATAAAGACAGGAATAAAATTGAGAAAGAGATACTGTCATCCCTTAGGCTTTTACCATCATACAGTAAATTTAGTAAGCAAGTTAAAGAGTGGTCTAATGATGTGGTGGATGATTTATCTGTGTAGATAAAATATTTTTATATATGGATTAAGTATAACTATGACTAATATTGCCGAAACTATTATCGATACGGTAGATGCATTTGTTGCATGGGCTGGTAGTGCCGTAAAGCAAACAACTGAATCCTACTGCGAATTGCAAACAGCTGATAGCCCAACAGTTTTAGTTGGTAATGATGGCTCGCTGATTTCTGTCTTAAAAATCGATGGAGTTAAAGCTTTAATTGGTGTTGAAGAATTTGACCGTATTCAAGCTGGTTTATTAAGTAGTTTACAGACTACAATGTCTCATGCGGGGCATTCAATTCAGGTATATTTTTCTTATAATCGTGATGAGGTTGGTGAAGAAATATCTAATATCTTTGAGCCTGCCAGAGAAACTGCGAAGAGATTATCGTTAAGTTTAGAAGACTTGTTTAGTGAGCGGGTTAGTTATTTATCTAGATATTGTGCTCGTGAAGAGATGTATGTGGTTCTTTGGACCCGTCCAGGGGTTTTAACTTCTGAACAACATAAGCGGGCCCTTAAAGAGAAGGCGAAGTTAATTAAGGAAAAAAATATCCCTTCTTTTATAAATAGTCAGAATTTGATGGCAGCGATTCCTGATTTACGTGATGTCCACGATTCTTTTGTAAGGTCATTAAATAATGACTTAAGTAGTTTGGGGATTATTTCAAAAGTATTAGAGGTTCACGATGCTATTTATGAGATGAGAAGATCCATAGACCCTGACTTCACTGATAGGGCTTGGAGACCATCGTTGCCAGGAGACAAGATTGTTATCAAGGAGCCTAAAAACCCTGCTGGAGATATATCTGATATTTTATGGCCATCACTTGCTCGTCAATTAATACCTCGTGATGCTGTTAATATGGATTTACGTACAGCTCGTGTAGGAGATCGTATTTATTCTTGTGCTTTTATTGATTTATTTCCAAAAGATATTCAGCGGTTTTCTAGCTTATTGTTGCGTATTTTGCCGATGCATATTCCGTGGCGCGTATCATTTTTAGTTGATGGTGATGGGTTAGCATCTTTAAAATTAAAATCTGCGTTAACATCGGTACTTAGTTGGACTTCAGCGCAAAATAGATTGATTAATGATTCAGTAAATTTATTAAAATATATAGATTTGCATACTGATAATGCTGTTGTTAGGTTAAGAGTTTCTCTTTCTACTTGGGCTCCCGAGGGTGATATTCGTTTACTTCGCACTAGATCATCTCAGTTAGTTAAGGCTATAGAGGGTTGGGGATCTTGTGATGTATCTGAAGTTTCTGGAGATGCATTTGCTGGTGTTATGTCTACTGCCATGGGGATGTCATGTTCTAGTATAGCAACACCTTCAATTGCGCCATTGTCAGAAGTTTTATATATGTTGCCTTTTTTCCGCCCATCATCACCTTGGCAGAATGGTGCTATATTATTTCGTTCACCTGATGGTAAACCGTGGCCTTATCAACCAGGATCAACTCAGCAAACCACATGGATTGATTTGATTTATGCGCGTCCCGGTTCTGGTAAATCTGTTTTATCTAACGCTATTAATTTGGCATTGTGTCTTGCAAGTGGTATTCAGAGATTACCACGGATCTCTATTATTGATATCGGACCATCAAGTAGTGGTTTGATTTCTCTTATTAAAGAGGCTTTGCCATATGAGAAACGTCATTTGGCAGCTTATCATCGCATGAGGATGACGCCAGATTACTCAATTAACCCGTTCGATGCCCAGCTTGGTTGTCGATATCCTACCCCACAAGAGCGTAGCTTTTTGATTAATTTTGTAACTTTATTGGTTACCCCAGTTGGTTACGATAAACCATACGATGGTATAACTGATATGGTTGGTTTAGTGGTGGATGAGCTTTATAAGAGATCTGCTGATGATGGTAATCCTGATATTTATACCTCTGGAGTGGACGAAACTATAGATGGTATTTTAATTGAGATCGGTTTTGTTAAAGATGCTCGTACCACATGGTGGGAAGTAACAGATGCTTTATTTTTAGCTGGGTTTACTCATGAAGCTATGTTGGCTCAGTGCCATGCATCTCCACTTTTAGCCGAGGCGGCTGCTATTTGTCGTACTCCTGCTGTCGAAGATCTATATGGTAAGATCACAGCGCCTACAGGAGAGTCTTTGATTAATGCTTTCTCAAGAATGATTTCTGCAGCTGTACGTGAATATCCAGTATTGTCTCAGCCAACTAAATTTGATTTGGGTGAGGCGCGTATTATTTCTTTAGATCTAGATGAGGTTGCAAAAAGTGGTGGTGATGCTGCTAATCACCAGACTGCAGTTATGTATATGTTGGCGCGTTACGTTTTAGCTCGTAATTTTTATTTAACTGAAGAGAATGTTTCTGATATGCCGTCGTCATATAAGTCTTATCATGAACGGCGTATTTCTGAAATGCGTGAAGATCCTAAGCGTATTGTTTTTGACGAATTCCATCGCACAGCTAAAACCGCCGCAGTTAGAGAGCAGGTTATCGTTGATATGCGTGAAGGTAGAAAGTGGAAAGTACAAGTGGCATTAATTTCACAATCTGTTGAGGATTTTGATCCAGTAATGATTGAATTTGCTACTTCAATTTTCATTATGGATGCTGGTCCTGAGCAAGCTGTACGTCGCACCTCTGAGATTTTTGGTTTATCCCAAACAGCTCAATATGCTTTGCGAGGCCAGGTCCATGGTCCGCGTCAAGGTGGAGCAACTTTTTTAGCGCAATTTTCAACCAAAGGTGGGATTAATACTCAGCTGTTAACATCTACTTTAGGTCCAATAGAGTTGTGGGCTTTCAATACTACATCTGAAGATAGTAATGTTCGTAATCAATTATATCGTAAGATTGGACCCGCTGAAGCTAGGCGTGTTCTTGCAACCATTTTCCCTTCGGGTACAGTAACTAAGTATCTCGAAACTAGTTTAAACGCTATTAAGGAAAAGGGTGGCTTAATTGATGATGATATTAGAGTTGGGGTTATTGAGGCTTTAGTTAATAGTATTACTGAAGAGTATGCTAAGAATCCTTACTTTAAGCGGTTGCCATAGTGGTATAAGACTTTTTAGTTATTACACCCATATGTTCTTATCTGGGCTCTAATTCAATGCTTCTGAGTTACAGCGATCCGTGCGCAATGTAATCTTGGTAATTCAATCCATTTTTTTGTT
>JAHIYS010000189.1 GCA_018814965.1 Gammaproteobacteria bacterium | reverse complement strand
CCATCTTTAGGTATGCATGATGTAACAAACATTATTTTGTGCCGACCCCCAACTTTTAACAGAGGTAGAGGGCCAGGAGACGTTGGTTATAATCATACTTTAAATCAAGAGGATAATGTTGTTATTGATTATGAGCCCGCAAGGACAAGATTTTTGGACGCTATTTATGATCCTGATTTTACACGAGAGATGCTTATTGCTGGTATTTTTAATGGTACAGTTATTGGTCTTGATGAACTTGAGCGTATTCCGCCACCACTTAATGCGCAAAATCGTGCTGAGGAATTGATTACGCCTATTCAACTCTCTTATCGAAGAAATGACCCAGATATGGCTTTAGCTATTGAACTTGCTTTGGTTATTGATCGGATTTCAACGCGTAATCTTAGCGATCAAACTATAACTGATATTGCAAGAATTCGTGAAGAAGCTGTTAATGCAAGCACTGATGATCTTATATTGCTGATTGCACAAGCTTCTAATATTGAAAATGGTTTTAATCCTGCTGTTGTTAATGTAATTCCTAATGTTAGCGATCTTCATGAAGCGGTCAGAAGTGATAATTTTGAAATGGTGATGCTTCTAGTTTCTATGGGAGTTGATATTAATGGTACTGATGCTGAGGGTAATACAGCATTAGATATTTCTGCTCAAATTATAAGAGATGCTCCGGATATAAATACAAGGGTGCGGCAACGTGATATTACTAAGCTACTTCTAACTAAAAAAGCCCGCCCCGGTTTTGCAACTATACTTTGTCTTATTGGGGAAAATAATCATGGTATAGAGACTTATTTGAATATTATTTTGCAAAACCATCCTGATATTTTTGGAGAGGGGGATGGTAGAATTGATCTTAATGCTACTACTTCTGGTGAATTTACTCTGCTAATAATGGCTATTCTTTCTGATAATGTTGCAATTGTGGATTTTCTTCTTAACCAAGGAGTTAATTTTAATGGCCCTGATAGGGCAGGATTAACCCCTTTAATGCACGCAGTTAGAGTTGGTTATTTTGCTATTATTGAACGATTGCTTAAAGAAGATGAAGTTAATGCCGATAGAGGGGATGACAGTAATACTACGCCGCTAATGATCGCAGTTCAAAATGGTCGTCTTGATATTGTTGAGGCTCTTATTAAAGCCAACTCTAATGTTAACGCGGCTAATAATGATGGGAATACCGCGCTTATGTATGCTGCGCAAAGAGATAATCTTGCTATTGCAAAGGCTCTTGTTAAAGAGGGTGCTGATGTGGATATAGAAAATAAGAGGGGAGAAACAGCGGAGGATTTCGCAAAACATAAGAAAAGTGGTGCTATTACTGAGTATATACGTCAACAAAGATTGAATCGATCATGTGTTATTAGCTGATGATCATTGCATCGCCATAACTATAAAACCTATAATTTTGCTTAATGGCTTCTTGGTAGGCGCGCATGGCATTTTCGTATCCTGCAAAAGCACAGACTAACATTAATAAACTGGTTTTTGGTAAATGAAAATTAGTGATTAAGATGTCGGTTGTACGAAAAGTATACCCGGGGTAAATAAAAATATTAGTGTCCCCTTTATATGTTGTTATTTCTCCTGATTGGCTTGATGCTTCAAGAGCACGAAGGCTGGTAGTGCCAATTGCAGCAATTTTTCCCCCATTTTTTTTAGAAGCAATGATTTTATCGCATGTTGATTTTGGAACATCAATATATTCTGGATGAATTTTATGGTCTTTAATTTTTTCTACACGTACAGGTTGAAATGTTCCTAGGCCAACATGAAGGGTAATAGGAGCGGTTTGGATATTTTTTTGATTTATGCTTTCTATTAACTTCTGATCGAAATGGAGGCCCGCTGTAGGTGCGGCAACTGCGCCGGAGTGTTTGGCATAAATTGTTTGATAATTTTCTTCATCGCTGCTATTGGGGTCACGTTTTATATATGGTGGTAATGGTACCTGTCCAAATTTTCCCAGGATAAAACCAAGATCATGGTTAGAGTGTAAGAGCATTACGAATAAGTTATCCTGACGTTCGGTTACTTCAAACCATGTGGTTTCATCAAGGATTAATTTATCCCCGATCTTTAATGATTTGCTGGTTTTGGTTTGGGCGATAAATTTATTTTTTTCTAAAACCCGTTCGATTAGTATCTCTGCTTTACCACCGGTAGGTTTATGAGCATATAAGCGAGCCGGAATCACTTTAGTATCATTTAAAATAATTAGATCTTTAGGTTCCAGTAAGCTAGGTAGATCTCTAAAGTAGTGATGAGTGATCTTTCCAGTATTTTTATTAAGATGCAATAAACGACTATCGCTGCGTTTTAATAGGGGTTTTTGAGCGATTAATTCTTGTGGTAACTCAAAATCAAAATCTGAAAGTAACATATTATATCTCTAGTGCTATTAGCATCTTAAATTTATGTTCTGGAGCTGTTGCAATCTGAAAATCTTGCGTCCTGGATCCCGCGGTCTTCGCCGCTGGATGACAACATCAAAATCTGAAAGTAATATATTGTATCTCAATTGTTATTTGTTGGTTAAATTTATAATTAGACTACCAAAGTCTGAAGTCTGAGCTTTTTGTTGAAAATCATAAGGTGACCCTTTGTTAAGAGAGATACAATAAATCTCGGTCCGATGTTAAATCGGTCATTGCGAGAAGCGTAGCGACGAAGCAATCTAAAAATACCTTGATTTAAATATATTTCTAGATTTCACGTTTGCTTTGTAAGTTCAAAATGACAATTTTTGTTCAGATTTCAGTATTCCCATAATTTGGTTTTCTTTACACACAAACAAATAGTACCGCAGACGTTAGTCTACGGTATCCATAATGATGAATATTATTGATGTATTTTAGCTTTTGTCTGCTTTGGTTTTGGTAGCAGAGCTTTTAGGATTGCTGTATTTTTTCTGGAATTTTTCTACACGTCCAGCTGTATCCATTACTTTTTGTTTGCCAGTATAAAACGGATGGCAGCTAGCACATATTTCCACATTCAATGTGTCTTTATTTACAGTTGAGCGGGTGACAAAGGTATTGCCACAGCTGCAAACAACTTTTACTTCGTTATACTTAGGGTGAATATCTGCTTTCATGTTCGTATCTCAAAATATAAAATTAAGGTGAATATTAGTTAAATTATGAGCCGAGAGTATACCTGCTTAGATGGAAGCGGGCAATAGATAGATAACTTATTGTTTTAAAATGATGATTTGCTTAGAAAATAGGGTAATTTAGCCACAACCCATTGATTTTTTATGATCCCTCTACTCATAAAGTTCTCCGCGAAGTGAGTTTGTTAGAGCTTCAGTTATTTTAACTCCTACAATTTTACCTAGGATGTTTTCAGAACCAATAAAATTAACAATGCGGTTGCTTTCTGTTCTTCCGGAGAATTGATCAGGATATTTCTTGGCATGATCTGTTACTAAGATCTTTTGGATGGTGCCTATCATGTTTTTACTATGTTGCCGTGTTTGGATCCCAAGTTGGTTTTGGAGGATTGATAAACGTTCTTTTTTTTGTGATAGCGTTATATTATCTTCCATTTTTGCTGCTGGTGTATTCGGTCTAGGGCTATAAATAAAAGTAAAAGAAGCATCAAAGTTGATTTTTTGTACTATATCCATTGTGGCGGCAAAATCTTCATCAGTTTCAGTGGGGAATCCTACAATAAAATCGGTTGAGACAACGATATTAGGCCTAATTTTACGTAATTTAGTTATAATATCTTGATATTCTTCACTAGTATAACCGCGGCGCATTAATTTTAAAATCCGATTGGATCCGCTTTGAACGGGTAGGTGAATGTGGTTGACTAGTTTTGGTTCATTGGCGAATACATTAAATAAATCATCAGTAAATTCTGCTGGATGAGAGGTGGTAAATCGGATCCGTTTTATATCAACCATTTTTGCTATTTCATGAATAAGTGTGGATAAGTTAGAATTGTTAGTAGAGTCATAATAGGCGTTTACAGTTTGTCCTAAGAGATTTATCTCTTTTGCTCCTTTGGCTATTAGGTTTTTGACTTCAGAAATAATATCATCCATTTTACGGCTTACTTCGCGCCCACGAGTATAAGGGACAATGCAGTAGCTACAAAATTTATTACATCCTTCTATAATCGATACATAAGCGATTGGTCCTGTTTGTGAAGGGGGAGGGAGATAGTCAAATTTTTCAATTTGAGGCGACGAGGTGTCTATAATGCGTTTTTCTTTTTTACATGCACGCTCATACATTTTTGGTAAGCGGTGTAATGTTTGTGGGCCAAAGACAATATTAACGTATGGCGCACGCTGAAAAATATTAGTTTGTTCTTGTACCGAGACACAGCCGCCTACTGCCAAAATAAGGTTAGGATTTTTCTTTTTGAGGGATCGCAGTCGACCAAGGTCGGAAAATACTTTCTCTGATGCTTTTTCACGTATAGAACAAGTGTTTAACACTATTAAATCAGCATTATCTGGGTTTTCGGTGGTAATAAAACCATGTGCCATTGCTAGAAGATCAGCAATCTTTGCTGAATCATATTCATTCATTTGGCAGCCGAACGATTTTATAAATACTTTTTTTTGCATATTTTTTAATGCTGTGGAGTTAACTGTTAGTTGCATGCTTTACCCTGCGATTATATAACGCAAGCTAAAGCTTGTGCTTATATCTGCTGCTTTACTTAATTAATCCTCGTCTTTTCATGCTCTTGTAAATACCATCTAGAGCTATCTTTTCCCAATTTGATTTCGCAGCTCCCTTTTTTGTATCTAGAGAGACTTTTTCTGATTCAACCCGTTTGGCGACAACTCCAGTAATACAAGCAGCATGTAATCTCATAACAGATGCCATAACGAATAGGGCAGAAGATTCCATCTCAAAGTTGAGTACATTAAGGGCGCGCCATTCTTTCATAGCTCCTTGTTTACTGCGTAGTATATAACCGGTATAGCTATCATAACGCTCTTGCGCTTGCCAGAAAGTATCAGTTGAAGCAGTGATACCAACGTGAAAAGGTGCTTTGGATTTTTTCGCTCCCTCAATAATATCTTGAGTAAATTCAAATGAGGAAACGGCAGGATATTCTACGGGAGCATAGTCTTTTGATGCGCCATCGAGTCTAACGCTCGCGGTGCTGATTATAACATCTCCTAATTCTATGGATGGTTGAATAGCTCCACAGGTACCGACGCGTAAGTAGTATTTCAAGCCAATCACAGCTAGTTCTTCTATTGTTATCCCAACATTTGGAGCCCCTAATCCCGTTGAGCAAACTAATATGCTATGTCCATGGAAGTTTGCAAGGTATGAGGCATGTTCTCGTGAATCTGCTAACAATATAGCATTAGGATCAAAGATTTTTGCAATCGATTCAGAGCGTTTAGGATCGCCAGGCAAAACAACATACTCGGCATTTTTGATCATGTTTTTTGAGAGGCCTATATGGTATTGAATTTCATTGGGTTTGGCTTGTTTTATCATGGTTTTCCTCACAGTGTTTAGGTTTATGTTGATTGCGGTAATTGTAGAGCCTGATCGTGAATTAAACAATGTTGTTTATGAAATTAGTGATAAATACCATAACACATTGATTAATAATAAAAAAATAGATTAATTTTGGTTTAATCAAAAAGAACCGTTATTAGACAGATAGATCTGCTAATTTTGTTGGTTTTATATGAGTATTCTTTAAAATAGCTATTTAAAATTTTGAAAATTTAAGCTACATTAGTTAACAAATTATTTATCTCATTCAGGGTGGATTTATGTTCAAGAAACTTCGCGGATTGTTTTCTACAGATATGTCAATTGATTTAGGTACTGCTAACACGCTTATTTATATGCGCGATAAAGGGATTGTATTAAATGAACCTTCAGTTGTAGCGGTACGTCATGAGGGTGGTGGTCAAAGCAGCGTGCTTGCTGTGGGTTTAGAAGCTAAAAGAATGTTAGGTCGTACGCCTGGTAATATTTCAGCTATTAGACCTCTTAAAGATGGTGTGATCGCTGATTTTTATGTAACTGAAAAAATGTTACAACACTTTATTCATAAGGTTCATGAAACTAAATATTTCTTACGTCCAAGTCCTCGAGTTTTAGTTGGAGTACCATGTGGTTCTACACAAGTGGAAAGACGAGCAATCAAAGAGTCTGCATTGGGTGCTGGTGCAAGAGACGTTTATTTGCTTGAAGAACCAATGGCCGCAGCCATAGGAGCAGGTTTGCCGATTGATAAAGCTAATGGTTGTATGGTGGTTGATATTGGTGGCGGTACTTCTGAAGTGGCGATTATTTCATTGAGTGGCATTGTATATTCGCAATCAGTTCGAATTGGTGGTGATCGTTTTGATGAAGCCATTATTAGTTACATAAGACGTAATTACGGCAGTTTAATCGGTGAGAGTACGGCTGAGCGTATTAAACAAGAGATTGGTACTGCTTATCCGGGAAATATAGTTCGCGAGATCGAAATACGAGGGCGTAATATTGCTGAAGGAATTCCACGAAGCTTTACTTTAAACAGTAATGAGGTTTTAGAAGCTTTGCAGGAATCTTTATCTGGAGTTGTTGGTGCAGTACGTGCAGCTTTAGAGCAAGCTCCGCCTGAGTTAGCTTCAGATATTGCTGAACGTGGTATTGTTTTAACTGGCGGTGGAGCTTTGCTTACTGACTTAGATCGTTTATTGATGGAAGAGACAGGTTTGCCAGTGATTGTTGCTGATGATCCTTTGACCTGTGTTGCGCGTGGTGGTGGTAAAGCTTTGGAAATGCTCGATGCTACCGGCAATTCAGATTTTTTTGGTCGTGACTAGTAAAGATAATGAGTTTTGTATTATAAGCGAGGCAGTGTTATTTTTGCCACGCATGGCAATCAGGTAAATTATACTTTAAGTTTAGCTTTTAACTATTCAGATGTATTGGGTTGCTAGCAACACGAAGAAATGGATAGCATGATGTAAATTTTTTTATTTCTGTATCAAATTCGTGCTTCATCTGGCACGAAGCGACGGCTTCTTAATGACGGCATGAAAATATGCCTATATAATAGTTAATTGCGGTGGTTAATTCAAAACGGATGAGATTTGATCTTTAAAGTTGGAGATTTTTATCAAAAAAATGTTTAGTAAAAAATCTTCTCAAGGGGGAAGGGCAATTATTTTAATTGCACTATCTTTGATTTTGCTTTTTTGTGATCATCAGTTTCACTGTTTTAATGCTATGCGTTCTAAACTATCATTTGTCGCTATTCCAATTCAATATGTGATTAACTGGCCTTTAGATTTAACACGTTCTTTGGCGGTTAATTTAAAAAGTAAGCAGGCGGTGCTTCAGGAAAACAGATCCCTTTCTTCTGAGTTATTGCTTATTAATGCAAAGTTACAGAGATTGGAGTTTTTAGAAAAAGAAAATTCTCAATTACGAGCATTGTTGTATAGTTCTCAACAGATTAAAGGTAAGGTTTTGTCAGCTGAGATTATCATGTCGGAGCCAGATAATCTTAGTCAAAAAATAACAATCAATAAAGGAAGGCAACAGGGTGTATATGTGGGGCAGCCAGTATTTGATGCTCATGGTTTGTTAGGCCAGGTCATTTTAGTTGAATCCAATATGAGCAAGGCACTTCTTATTAGTAATAAAAAAAGCGCTATCCCAGTTATGGTGGTTAGAAACAGGATGCAAACAATAGCTCTTGGTATGGGGGGCGGAAAATTTTTAGAGTTGGTAAATATTCCTGAAACTGCTGATATAAAAGTAGGCGATTCTTTAGTGACATCAGGAATCGAAAATCTTTTTCCTGCAGGATTTCAAGTTGGTATAGTAAAAGATATTAAGCATATAACCGGGGAACGTTTTATGAGGGTTTTGGTTGTTCCTAAGGCTCAGATGAATATAGGATCTCATGTTATTTTGGTTTGGCCAGATTTGCCAGATAAGATAAAAAAGTCGGTGAAAAAACAGGTTAAAAAGAGAGCATAAAGATTTTATTGAGTGCTAATATTTGGTTGACCATTTTATGGCAACAAGAAAATTGTGAGATTTTTAGTTTAAACTAAGAAGAGGTTTAAAGGTGGTTTTTTCGTCAGCAATAAAAAGATGGTTTATAATCTCGCTAAGCTTTTTTGGGGGCTTGGTTTTGATGTTTTTGCAGCTGCCGTTAGGTCTTAATTGGTTGGGTTCGCTTTGGGTTGTGTTGATATTGTTATATTGGGCCTTAATGATGCCGCAGTATATAAACGTTGGGGCCGCGACTTGTATTGGCATTTTTCTTGATATTGTATATAACACAACTATTGGCACACACTCTTTAGGATTAGTTTTTGTGGTTTTTTGTATTATAAAATTTCGTCAAAAGATCTTGCCCCTTGGTTTTTTAAAAACTGCTCTAGTTATTTTTTGTTTGATATCGATATATCAAATATTACTATTTTTAATCCAAGTTTATACGGGGAATTATTGTGATATCTGGTCTATTTTAGGCGGGGCTATGGTTAGTGCGCTTGTATGGCCGCCCTTAGCGCTTTTGTTGTTTAACTGCCAACGAAAATTTCGCATTTG
>JAHIYS010000019.1 GCA_018814965.1 Gammaproteobacteria bacterium | reverse complement strand
TTTGACTTTCACTTTGGTTATTTTACCAGTTACTTTTTTCTTGCTGTTAATTTTATTTTTCTTACTAGCTATTTTCTTCATGCACTATCTCTCCAAAATAATTTCTCCAGTAAAAACCAATTCCGCTGGTCCTGTAATCAAAATATTTCTGTCTGCCTCATTCCACCTGACCACAAGATCACCGCCAGGTAATTTTACCACAACATCCGTATCAAGGAAGCCCCATAATCTTCCCATAACAACAGAGGCGCTAGCACCACTACCACAAGCCAATGTTTCACCACTACCCCTCTCATAAACCCTTAGCTTAATATGGTGACTATCCATAATTTGCATAAAATTAACATTCGCTTTTTCTGGAAAAACCGTGCTATTAGAAATCAATGAGCCCAAAGCCTTAACTGGCGCGGCATCAACATCATCAACCAAAACCACAGCATGTGGATTCCCAACCCAAACCGCCCCAAACTCAATCTCATCGGTATCGGAAATTTGCAATTTGTACCGTATGGCCTGTGCATTATCTATCAATGGGATATTTTCTGGCTCAAATACTGGACCTTGAGTAATAGCCGTAACTAAGCCATCAGCATCTAGAAAAGTCTTAGTTTTGGTATCTTTAGTAGCAAAAACCAAACTTTCGTTTTTGCTAATCCCTTGAATATTAACATATTTAGCCAGGCACCTGACTCCATTGCCACATTGCCCTGCTTCACTACCATCAGAATTAAACACCAGATAAAAAAAATCGACATCTGGGGCTAATATTGAGGGTAATTGCAGCACCAAAATTTGATCACACCCAACCCCAAAATGACGATTAGCAATTTTTTTGATCAATTCAGACGATAACGAAATATCATTGGCTGTGTTATCAATCACAACGAAATCGTTACCTAGACCATGCATTTTAGTAAATGGGATCCGCATAAATAACCCTTTTAGTGAATATTTATAACCCTATATCTGTTGGTGATCTCCCAAGATCATAGAGCAGCTGTACTGTATCTTTGATATTTTGCCCAATTTCTTTACCAACATCCACTCTATTATCATAAATATTGTAAAGCTCCTTATAATTGTCCGGAGTAAAGTTGATCATCATTGAGTTAGCCCCAGCCAAAAGAGCCTCTCTTCTAGCGCTTGCATCTAAAGTCTCAAGAGCAGTGGTTACCAAAATATTAGAATTACTATCAACAAATCTACTAATCGCTGTGGTTTTTAAAACAAGATCTTTACTAACCTTTAAAACACCTTCCAACGGCGTACCAGCTGTTGGGATCAATGGACCAAAAGAATACATATCAGGAGCCAAATATTTAGTTAACAAAATATTTTGGACCAAATCTTCCAGCGTTTCACCAGGCAAACCGATCATAAAACCGGTAGCTAACACATAGCCCATAGCTTTAATATCTTTAATTAACTGGGTCCTATCCGCCAAGGTTGTACCCGGGCGTAGTTTTTCAAAAATATCCTTATTAGAGGTTTCAAAACGGATCAAGGCTGCCCTAGCTCCAGCATCAAATAGCTTTTGATAGGTCTCTTTACTTCTGGAGCCAATACTAATAAAAATCAGAACCCCCATCTTTCTGATCGCTTTAACAATGGCGATCAATTTTTCATCGTCATACCAAAGATCCTCTCCCGATTGTAATACGAGGGCTTTAAAATCATAGTCATCTACTGCTCTTTTTGCTACAGCAATAATCTCATCTACACTCATTCTGTAACGGGTAATATCCTGCTCACTACGGATACCACAATAATGACAATTCCCACGGCAATGATTTGAAAACTCTATGATTCCATGAACACAACTTGCGTTACCATGTTCCCGTTGTCTAACATTATTAGCAATTTCATAAAGAACCTTAAGCTCTTGTGGATCTTGCAGCTCAAATAAAGATAGCATCTCTTTAGATGTTAAAGATTTACGTAGATTTACTTTCTGGAGAACCGCTAAAGCATTCGGCGACATTTTACTCTGATCGATTTTGGCTAGCGCCTCATCGGTTTTTTTAAGCTCAAAGAATATCCCTTCCCAGTGACTTAGGATCTCTTTAGCCTCATCAGCAGGGATTTTACGAACCAAAACTCCCCCTTGAGCATATACATAATCCCCTATCTCGATACCTTCAAGATCAAGGAGAATCTTGCGCTTTTCGCCAAAATAATCGATCGTGCCCGTTTGACCATCGATTGCGATTAATTTTGCCGGGATTGCGTAA
>JAHIYS010000188.1 GCA_018814965.1 Gammaproteobacteria bacterium | reverse complement strand
GAGATGGTAATGCCAGGAGATAACATAAAGATTGTAGTGAACTTAATTGTACCGATTGCGATGGAAGATGGAGTAAGGTTTGCTATTCGTGAGGGTGGTAGAACTGTCGGTGCAGGTGTTGTTACTAAGATTATTGAGTAAAAATATATGTCAGCGGTAATAAAAAAAGGTCAAAGAATACGTATCCGTTTAAAGGCATTTGATCATCGATTAATTGATCAAGCGACGCACGAGATTGTTGAAACTGCAAAGAGAACGGGAGCGCAGATTTGCGGCCCTATTCCGTTGCCGAATCGCATCGAGCGTATGACTGTTTGTACTTCGCCAAACAATGATAAAGATGCTCGTGATCAATATGAGATTCGTACTCATAAAAGGCTTTTGGATATATTATCTCCAACTGAAAAAACAGTAGATGCGTTGATGAAGTTGGATTTAGCAGCTGGAGTTGAAGTACAAATTAGTGTTGACTAGAAGAAATAAAAATATTTAGAAATTTTGAGATTAATAAAATGACTATTGGTTTGATAGGTAAAAAATGTGGCATGACAAGGATCTTCTCTGAAGATGGGAAGAGTGCTCCTGTTACAGTCGTTACTGCTCTGCCTAATCGTGTAGTTCAGATTAAATCTGATGACAATGACGGTTATCGCGCTGTTCAAGTTACCACTGGTTCCAAAAAAGCATCCAAAGTGAGTAAACCTTTGGCTAACCACTATGCTCGCGCCAATGTTGGTGCTGGTGATGGTTTGTGGGAGTGGCGCTTAGAAGAGAAAGAGGGTGATGATTTAGCAGTTGGAAAAGAATTTAAAGTGGATCTATTCGCTGAAGGACAGATGGTAGATGTTAGTGGTTATACTAAAGGTAAGGGCTTTGCTGGCGTAATCAAGCGGCATCATTTTGCTGGTGGTCGTGCAAGTCATGGTAACTCTTTATCTCACCGTGTACCTGGTTCTATCGGACAAAGACAAACCCCTGGAAGAGTATTTAAGGGTAAAAAAATGGCAGGTCATTTGGGTAATGTTAAGCGTACTGTTCAAAATCAAGAGATTGTGCGAATTGATAATGAGCGCAACTTGATCATGATTAAAGGGGTAGTTCCTGGAGCTCCTGGTAGCTACGTTATAGTAAAGCCAGCAGTTAAGAATAAGATGAAGGGGGGAGAATAATGGAGCTTAAGTTACTAGATGTCTCCACAGAATCTTTCTCTCCAAATGCTGTTGAGATTAAAGATGATGTGTTTGCTAAGAAATTTAATCAAGATTTGATTCATCAGATAGTCCAGGCTTATCGTGCTGGGGCTCGTTCTGGTAGCAAAGCGCAAAAAAGTCGTTCTGAGGTTAGCGGTGGCGGTATTAAACCATGGCGTCAGAAAGGAACCGGTCGTGCTCGTGCTGGTACTATTCGTAGTCCAATCTGGCGAGGCGGTGGTGTAACTTTTGCAGCAAAACCACGAGATTTTTCACAAAAGATCAACAAAAAGATGTATGCAGGTGCTATGCGTTCAATTTTATCTGAATTAGTGCGCCAAGATCGTTTGGTATTAGTAGAGAATTTTGCTGCTACTGGTAAGACCCGTGATTTAGTAAAAAAATTAAATGAATTAAAAATTAAGAATGCGTTGATTATTAATGATGATGTTGAAACAAATTTATATTTAGCATCACGTAATATAGCAAAAATTGAAGTATGTGGAGTGGATGACATTAATCCAATAAATTTAATTAGTTTTGAGAAAGTATTGTTAACAGTTCCAGCGTTGCGAAAGGTTGAGGAGAGATTTGCATGATCGAAAATAAGTTAATGAAAACCATCCTCGCGCCTTGTGTATCTGAGAAATCGACCAAAGTGCAAGTTGATCGTCAATATGTTTTTAAAGTGAGTAATAAAGCTAAAAAAGGTGATATTGCTCGTGCGATCAAATTATTATTTGAAGTGGATGTAGAAGAAGTACGTACTTGCAATGTTAAAGGCAAAAAACGAAATTTTAAGAATATTGCTGGTAAGCGACAAGATTGGAAAAAAGCTTACGTTACAGTAAAAGAAGGTCAAGCGATTAATTTGGGTGGGGCTTAATTTATGGCAATTATAAAAACTAAACCAACTTCGCCGGGACGTCGCTTTGTTATTAAGGTTGTTAATCCAGACTTACATAAAGGTAAGCCGCATCGTCCTTTGTTGGATTCTAAAAACCGTGGTCGTGGTAGTGCTCGTAATAACTTGGGTCGTCAAACGGTTAGACATCATGGTGGCGGTAGCAAGAGATTTTATCGAGTAATAGATTTCAAGCGTAATAAAGATGGGATTCCAGCAGTTATTGAGCGTTTGGAGTATGATCCAAACCGCCGTCCATACATTGCGTTAATATTGTATAGAGATGGTGAGCGTCGTTATATTATTGCTCCAAAAGATTTGAAGGCTGGTGATGAGATAATTTCAGGACCAGAAGCTCCAATTAAACCTGGAAATTGTTTGCCATTAAATAGTATTCCTGTAGGTGCGGTAGTGCATTGTATAGAGATGCGTCCTGGTAAAGGTGCGCAGATAGCACGTACAGCAGGAACTTCAGCGCAAATTGCTTCTCGTGAAGGTGAATATATAACTTTGCGTTTGCGTTCAGGTGAAATTAGAAAGATTTTAGGAACATGTAGAGCATGTATTGGAGAGGTATCCAATGCAGAGCATAACCTACGTTCTTTGGGTAAAGCAGGGGCATCTCGTTGGCGCGGTATTAGACCAACAGTTCGTGGAGTTGCTATGAATCCTGTAGATCACCCCCATGGTGGTGGAGAAGGCAGAAGTTCAGGAGGTCGTCATCCTGTGTCCCCTCATGGTCAACCGACGAAGGGTTATCATACGCGTAAGATTAAGCGTACTAATTCAATGATTATTCGTAATCGCCATGTTAAGTGAGGATAAAACGTGCCACGCTCAGTAAAGAAAGGGCCATTTGTTGATGCACATCTATTGAAAAAAATAGAGGCCACACAGATTTCTAAAAGTAAGCGTCCAATTAAAACCTGGTCGCGTAGGTCAGTAACTATTCCCGATATGGTGGGTTTAACTATTGCTGTTCATAATGGTAAGGATCATGTACCGATTTTTGTTACAGAAAATATGGTCGGTCATAAGCTGGGAGAGTTTGCCCAGACACGTACTTTCCGTTCCCACTCTGGGGATCGTAAAGCGCAGAAAGAAGTTAAGAAAAAATAAAGGATAAGAGCTAGAATATAGACTCTTGTAACTGATTATTTAAATAGTATAGAAAGTGAAAGAAAAGATGGAAACAATAGCTAAACATAAACATGCTCGTTCTTCGGCTCAAAAGATAAGGTTAGTTGCTGACCAAATTCGTGGTTTACCGGTTTCGCGAGCTCTTGATATTTTAAATTTTAGTACAAAAAAAGCTGCGCAGTTAGTGAGGAAGGTTTTAAATTCCGCAATTGCTAATGCTGAGCACAATTTAGGTGCTGATATTGACGCTTTAAAAGTATCTAGAATCTTTGTTGATGAGGCTTCTAGAATGAGACGCATGCACGCGCGTGCTAAGGGTAGAGGATGCAAAATTATTAAGCGTACCTGTCATATTAGTGTGGCAGTTTCTAGCGAGAAGGGGAACTAAAGTATGGGGCAGAAAGTAAATCCAATTGGTATTCGTTTAGGAATTGTGCAAGATTGGAAGTCCACCTGGTATGCAGATTCGAAGAAGTATTCTGTTTATTTGAATTCTGATCTTAGGCTGAGGAAATATTTGCAAGCTAAGTATGCTGCAGCTGGAATTAGCAGAATTCAAATTGATCGACCAGCTAAAACAGCGCATATAACAATTTATGCAGGAAAGCCTGGTATTATTTTAGGTAAGAAAGGTGGGGATATTGATGCGTTGCGTAAAGAACTTACGAAAATGCTTGGGATCCCAGTGCATGTCAACATTGAAGAGATAAAAAAAGTTGATTTAGATGCCAAATTAGTTGCAGATAGTATTGCGCAACAACTTGAACGAAGAATTATGTTTCGCCGTGCAATGAAGAGAGCGATTCAAGGGGCTTTAAAAGGTGGGGCTTTGGGTATTAAGGTTAATGTTAGCGGCCGTTTGGGTGGAGCTGAAATTGCTAGATCTGAATGGTATCGTGAAGGTCGTGTGCCGCTTCATACTTTTAGAGCGGATATTGACTATGGTTTTTCTGAAGCCAAGACTACTTATGGCTTAATTGGTGTAAAGGTTTGGATTTTTAAGGGTGAAAAGATTGGTAAAGAAGTTTTATCTGAAGAAGTTCCAATAATAGTTGAAGTAAAGGACGAAACCTAGTAAGTTAATCAGCTTTTGTGATTTAAGGTAATTTTATGTTACAACCGAAGAAGACTAAATATCGCAAGCAGTTTAAAGGGCGCAATCGTGGAGTTGCGACTAATGGCGATGCGATAAGTTTTGGAGAATTTGGCTTAAAAACTTCTGAGCGTGCTCGTCTTACAGCGCGACAGATAGAGGCTGCCAGACGCTCTATTACTAGACATATTAAACGTGGCGGGAAACTATGGATACGTATTTTTCCTGATAAACCGATAACAAAAAAACCTCTTGAGGTGCGTCAAGGAAAAGGAAAGGGTCCAGTTGAGTATTGGGTGGCTCTAGTTCAACCAGGTAAGGTTTTGTTTGAGATTGAAGGGGTACCGGAGGCATTAGCCAGAGAAGCTTTTACTTTAGCTGCAGCTAAATTGCCAATTAAGACAGTGTTTACTATGCGGACTATAATGTAATGAAAGCAAGTGAGATCAGAGCAAAGACACGTGATGAATTGGTTGCCGAATTGATGGCAACTCAAAAAGAACGGTTTAGTTTGTTATTACAAAAAACTACGGGTGGAACTGGTGCTAGTACACCGCAGTCTCATGGCTTTAAGCAGGTACGCCGTAAGATTGCACGAATTAAAACTATTTTGAATGAAAAAACCAGAGAAAGTCATGAGTGAAAAGGATAAAGTTGTTAGTACACTAAGTGGTACAGTAATAAGTAACAAAATGGATAAAACCATTGTAGTGTTAGTTGTGCGTAAAATTAAACATCCAGTTTTTGGAAAGTATATAAAACGCTCTACTAAGATTCATGCTCATGATGAGGATAATGTTTGTCATGAGGGAGATATTGTTACTATTGGAGAATCACGACCAATTTCTCGTACTAAAAAGTGGAGATTAGTTGAGGTGGTGAGAAAGACAGATAAGATTTAAAGACGTAGCAACAAGCAAGGTAAATGAGGATTGTAAATGATTCAAACGCAAACGATGTTAAATGTAGCTGATAATAGCGGTGCTCGCCGAGTGATGTGTATTAGGGTGGCTGGTAGTACTAGACGCCGTTACGCTAATATTGGTGACATTATTAAAGTTACGGTAAAAGATGCTATTCCTCATGGTAAAGTTAAAAAGGGTGAGGTGTTATTTGCTTTAGTGGTTCGTACCAGAGATGGTGTGCGTCGCAGTGATGGTTCGTTGATTCGTTTTGATGGTAATGCAGTTGTGTTATTGAATGCACAGATGCAGCCCATAGGGACTAGAGTATTTGGCCCAGTAACACGTGAACTTAGAAATCAAAAGTTTATGAAGGTTGTATCATTGGCTCTAGAAGTATTGTAGTTTAGGTAGCCGCAAGGTTTTTACTTGCGTTACATTAAATTTTTTGGATGTTTTAAGTGATTTTATGCAGAAGATAAAAAAAGGCGACGAAGTTATAATTTTAACCGGCAAGAGCAAAGGCTTACGCGGTAAGGTTTTAAGTGTTGTTTCAAAAGGCACCAGAGTTTTGGTTGAGGGTGCCAATTTGATTAAAAAGCATGTAAAACCAAATCCTAATACCAATACTCAGGGTGGTATTATTGAACGTGAAGCTTCATTGGATATTTCCAATGTTGCTATTTACAATCCAGTAACCAAGAAGGCTGATCGTGTGGCATTTAAAACCTTGGGAGATGGTAAAAAGGTTCGTTATTTTAAATCTAACGATGAATTAGTAGATATTTAGGAGTTATGGTCAGGGGTGATTCCCGTGATACAGTTAAACAATTTATTTAAAGCGCAAAAAATATGATGCCAAGATTAGAAAAATTATATCGTGATACTGTTGTTGATAAGCTCAAGAAGCAATTTAAGTATGAAAATGTTATGCAAATACCACGTATAACTAAAATTACTTTAAATATGGGCGTTGGTGAATCTACAGCAGATAAAAAAGTGATGACCAATGCTGTTGATGATTTAACCAAAATTGCTGGGCAAAAAGCTCTTACAACTTTGTCAAAAAAATCAATTGCAGGGTTTAAGGTGCGTGTTGGTTGGCCTGTTGGTTGTAAGGTGACTTTGCGCGGTAAGCGTATGTATGAGTTTTTTGATCGCTTGATTTCAATTGTTATTCCACGTATTCGTGATTTTCGTGGTTTTAATCCACGTTCTTTTGATGGGCGTGGCAATTACAGTCTGGGGATTAAAGAGCAAATAGTTTTTCCTGAGATTGATTACGATAAAATTGATACTTTACGTGGTTTAGATATCACTGTTACCACTACAGCAAAAACTGATGATGAGGCCAAGGCATTATTGTTAGCCTTTGGTTTCCCATTAAAGGAATCGAAATAAGAGGGTATATGGCAAAATTGTGTATGGTTGCTCGTGAAAATAAAAGACATCGCCTAGTGCAAAATGCACAAGTGCGACGAACAAAGTTACGCGAGATCATTAAAGATCCAAAAACAGAGTTTGAAGATAGGATGGCTGCAGTAACAAAGCTAAGCGAAAGTCCTAGAGATGAAAGCGCGGTTAGAATAAGAAGCCGTTGTCAGGTGTGTGGGCGACCACGCGCTGTTTATAAAAAGTTTGGTCTATGTCGGATACATTTACGTGAAGCAGCAATGCGTGGTGATGTACCAGGTTTAGTAAAAGCAAGTTGGTAAAGGTATTAAATTATGAGCATGAGCGATCCTGTTGCTGATATGTTAACTAGAATTAGAAATGCACAAATGGCCCACAAGCCAGATGTTTCTTTATATTCTACAAAAGTTAAAACTGCGATAGCTGAGGTTTTGAAGACTGAGGGATATCTTGGTGATTACAAAGTCGAAGAGATTGATGGTAAGAAAAAACTGACTTTGAATTTAAAGTATTACCAAGGTAAGCCGGTAATTGATAATATTCGTCGGATTAGTCGTCCTGGGTTACGTGTTTATCGCGGTAAAGATAAATTGCCACAAGTTCTTGGTGGTATGGGGATTGCCATTATTTCTACTTCGAAAGGAATAATGAGTGATCGTGCTGCGCGCCTTCTCGGTGAAGGTGGCGAAATATTATGTTATGTGAGTTAAGGAGCCTGGGATGTCACGAGTTGCAAAAAAACCAGTAATTATTCCAGTTGGAGTTGAAGTGACTATCAGCGGGTCTAATATTAAGATTAAGGGCCCTAAAGGAACAGTTCAAATTCCCATTCATGAAGATGTCGAGATTAAAAAAGATGGGGATGTGATTTTATTTGTTCCTAAAGATGGTGATGTTGGCGCAGATGCGTTTGCAGGCACTGCCAGAGCTTTAGTAAATAACATGGTGATTGGTGTTACTACTGGCTTTACGCGTAAATTGATTTTAATTGGTGTTGGTTTCAAAGCGCAAATTCAAGGTAAGATCTTAAATTTAGCTTTGGGCTTTTCGCATCCGATTAAATTTGAGATACCAGTTGAAGTAACTATTGAAACGCCAACTCAAACAGAAATTATAATAAAAGGTACGGACAAACATATTGTTGGTCAAGTAGCCGCTAAAATTAGAGCCTATCGTCCTCCTGAGCCTTATAAAGGAAAAGGAGTGAGGTATGATGACGAAGTTGTAGTGAAGAAAGAGGGTAAGAAGAAATAATGAATAAGAATGTAGAGCGTATACGCCGTGCTAAAAGAACCCGCTCAAAAATTAGAGAGCTAAATAGTCCACGTTTGACCGTGCACCGAACTCCTCGTCATATTTATGCTCAATTAATTATGCCAGATGGTAAAGTTGCAGCTAGTGCGTCAACATTGAAGGTGGATATTAAAAAAGAATGTGGTTACGGCGGTAATATAAAAGCAGCCACAGAGGTTGGTAAAGCTATTGCTTTAGAAATAAAAAAGATAGGAGTTACCAAAATATCTTTTGATCGTTCTGGGTTTAGATATCATGGTCGTATTAAGGCACTTGCCGATGCAGCTCGTGAACACGGTTTAGAGTTTTAGGAAACAAAGATGATGACAGAAAAAAATGCGGCACCTGAATTAAAAGAAAAACTAGTTTCAGTAAGACGTACTGCCAAGGTAGTAAAAGGCGGTAGAATTTTTAGTTTTGCTGCCGTTGTGGTAATTGGTGATGGTAATGGGCGGGTTGGTTTTGGAATGGGGAAGTCACGAGAAGTGCCTGCCGCAATTCAAAAAGCGATGGAGCAAGGGCGCCGCAATATGGTGCGCATCCCATTGAAGCGACATACTATTCAGCATCCAATAACTGGGTTATACGGAGCAAGCAAGATTGTAATGATTCCTGCTAGTGAAGGTACAGGTTTGATCGCTGGAGGAGCTGTTCGTGCGGTATGTGAGGTCATCGGCATAAGAGATATTCTGGCCAAATGTATTGGTTCGAGAAATCCAATTAATGTTGTGAGAGCCACATTAAAAGGGTTAACTGATATGACGACGCTTGAGCAAGTAGCTGCCAAACGAGGTCTAAAGAATTTGGAAACTAATAAGAAGTAATTGATCGATATAGATTTATGACTAAGAAAAACAAAAAATTAAGAGTGACTTTAGTAAAAAGCACCAATAAAAAGTTAAAATCCCATAAAGCTTGTGTTATTGGTTTGGGATTAAGGCGTATTGGTCATGTTGTTGAGGTTGAAAATACCCCAGAGATTCGCGGCATGATTAACACAGTTGGTTATTTATTGGAAGTCCAGGAGATATAAATGCGTCTCAATACATTAAAACCAGCCGTAGGGTCTAAGACAAAAAAAACTCGTATTGGCAGAGGTATGGGTAGTGGTTTAGGTAAAACTTGTGGTTATGGTCATAAAGGGCAAAAAGCTCGCTCTGGTTATAGTCGTAAAACAGGATTTGAAGGTGGACAAATGCCTCTTCAAAGACGTACGCCAAAATTTGGTTTTACTTCGCTTGATACTAATAGCACTGCTGAAATATATCTACATGATTTGAATAAAATAAAAGCCGCTAAAATTGATTTTGCTGAGTTAAAAAAGAACAATTTAGTAAAAAGCTGCAATAAATTTGCTAAGGTTATCTTGTCTGGAAATATAGATCGGGCAATCACTTTGGTTGGGATAAAAGTTACTGCAGGAGCTAAGCAAGCGATTGAAAAAGCTGGTGGAAAAATAGAGTAAAGAGGTAGTTGTATATTTTATTAGATGATTTTGTAATCAGATAACACCATCATTATTACCGTATTGCGAGGAGCGCCTTTTACGATGAAGCAATCCACGAAAGATGTAAACGGTTGATGGTTTGGTGGTAAAGAAAGATTGGTGGTTTTTCATTGTTATGAATAGCCGCGTGAAGAAGACCTCTTCATTTGAAATGATATAATTTAAGAGAAATATGTTGCAAAAAGGACCAAAAAAAGGTGGATTGAGTGAGCTTAAACAGCGATTGCTGTTTTTGTTGCTCGGCCTTTTTATATATAGACTAGGCTCTCATATACCAGTTCCTGGTTTGGATCCTCAACGATTAGCTGATTTAATGAATCAGAATAAAGGTGGGATCTTGGGTTTGTTTAATGTATTTTCTGGAGGCGCTCTAGAGAAGCTAACTATTTTTGCTTTAGGAGTAATGCCATACATTTCTTCATCTATTATTGTGCAATTGTTTACTTCGATATTGCCAGCATTAGACCAATTGAAGAAAGAGGGCGCTAGCGGCAGACATAAAATTAATCAATATACGAGGTATGGGACGCTGCTCTTGGCAGTTTTTCAAGCGTTTGGTATTTCTAAATGGCTTGCTAGCTCAGGGATTGCTTTGATTCCAGGTGCTTATTTTTATTTTGTAGCTACAGTTACTCTTACTGCTGGGACCATGTTTCTGATGTGGCTTGGTGAGCAGATGACTGAGCGTGGTGTTGGCAATGGTATTTCGATGATAATTTTTGCGGGAATTGTATCACGTTTCCCTGCTGCTATAGCTCAAGTTATGGGACAAGTTCGACAAGGGCAGATGCAAGTTATCTCTTTGTTTTTACTGATTGCATTAATTATATTAGTTACAGGTATTGTGGTTTTTATAGAGCGTGGTCAAAGGCGGATTACGGTTAACTATGCCAAACGTCAAGTTGGTAGGATGCTCTATAGTGCACAAAATAGTAATTTGCCGCTGAAGTTAAATATGGCTGGGGTAATCCCTCCTATTTTTGCTTCTAGTATAATTTTATTTCCAGCGACTTTGGCTCAATTTTTCGGGCGTATAAAGGGGATGGAGTGGTTGAACCAAGTTAGCTACTATTTGTCTGCTGGACAACCATTGTATTTAGTATGTTTTTCTGCAGCTATTGTATTTTTCTGTTATTTTTATACGGCACTTGTATTTAGCCCCAGAGAAATAGCGGATAATTTAAAGAAGTCAGGAGCATTTATTCCTGGGATTAGACCTGGTGAGAATACCGCTTCTTATATCGATTTGGTTATAACCCGTTTGACTTTTTTTGGAGCGGTTTATATTACTTTGATCTCTTTAATGCCGAATATATTAATAGCTATATGGCATATGCCACTTTATTTTGGTGGTACATCGCTTTTAATCGTGGTTGTGGTATTGATGGATTTTATGTCTCAAGTGCAAGCGCATTTGGTATCTCATCAGTATGATTCTATAATGAAAAAAAACCGCCTAAAAGGTGGTGGAATGATGATAGGGTAGGGTTATGAAAGTTAGAGCATCAGTTAAAAAAATGTGTCGTCATTGCAAAGTAGT
This sequence comes from Gammaproteobacteria bacterium, assembly GCA_018814965.1. Lineage (GTDB taxonomy): Bacteria > Pseudomonadota > Gammaproteobacteria > UBA9339 > UBA9339 > UBA9339. The sequence continues at coordinate 5,593 of JAHIYS010000188.1, read as the reverse complement.
GCGTCGTAAAGGCGTGGTTCGTATTATTTGCAAAGAAGCTCGACATAAGCAGCGACAAGGTTAGTCTCGCCGCTAATTAAGTTATGAGCAATGCTGGTAACGGAGGCGGTTGAGAGAATGAATTTGCTAGGAAAACGGCATATAATTGATTTTTGTTTTATTTAAAGGTATTCTGTTGACCCTTTTGTGTTATTAAAAGGGATATAAAAATATAAAGTTGGAGTATTTTAATGGCGCGTATAGCTGGTATAAATGTTCCGGTGCAGAAGCATACTGTGATTGCACTGACCTCCATTTATGGTATTGGTAGGGCGCGTGCGTTGGCTATTTGTGAGTTAGCAAAAGTAGAACCATCACGCAAAATTAAGGATCTGACCGACGCTGAGGTCGAAAATATACGTGCTCAAGTAGCTAAGTTTATTATCGAAGGTGATTTACGTCGTGAAGTTGCTATGAGCATTAAGCGGCTTATGGATTTAGGTTGTTATCGAGGAGTACGTCATCGTCGTGGTTTGCCAGTTCGTGGTCAGCGCACCAGAACTAATGCTCGTACCCGTAAGGGTAAGAGAAAGGGGGCTGTAACTATGGCTAAGTCTCCTGCTAAGGGTTAAAATTTAAATTTATATCCCTCACAGAGTAAGGTGAGGACAATTGGACAAGCTTGAGGATGGTATTTTCTTGGGCATAGTCAAACAGTTAAACATTAGGATTTTTTATTTATGACAACACGTTCTAGACCAGCTACCAAAAAAAAGGTAAAGCTAAATATTACTGATGCGATAGCTCATATTAGTGCATCTTTTAACAATACTATTATTACTATTACAGATAGGGCAGGAAATGTTTTAGCTTGGTCATCTGCTGGTACTTGTGGTTTTAAAGGCTCACGTAAAAGCACCCCATTTGCTGCTCAGGTAGCAGCTGAAAAGGTGGGTACTATTATTAGGGAGTATGGGGTTAAAAATTTAGAGCTTTACGTTAAAGGTCCTGGCCCAGGGAGAGACTCTGCTGGTAGATCGCTTAATGCTTTGGGATTTAAAATAGCTAATATTACAGATAAAACCCCATTGCCTCATAATGGGTGTCGTCCAAGAAAAAGAAGAAGATTTTAATTTACTGGTTTTAGAGATAGAGATTCACGGTTAGTCCAAAACAACATTTTATGGTTTATTTTGATTTAGAGGATTTATTAGATGGCAAAATATATTGGTCCAAAATGTCGCCTGTCACGTCGAGAAGGGGTCGATTTACAGCTTAAAAGTAGAGCGCGCTCTTTAGATTCAAAATGCAAGGCTAGTGTTCCTCCTGGGCAGTTTGGTGATCGTAAGAGCAGGGCAACTGATTACAGTGTTCAGTTGCGCATGAAGCAGTTGATTAAGCGTTATTATGGAATTTTGGAGAAACAATTCCATAATTATTATAAAAAAGCTGATAGTCGCAAAGGCTCTAGTGGTGAGAATTTAATCTGTTTATTAGAGTCTAGATTGGATAATGTGGTATACCGTTTAGGATTTGCTCTTACTCGAGCAGAAGCCAGACAGCTGGTAAATCACAAATCTGTAACCGTTAATGGTAGGGTGGTTAACATCCCATCTTATTTGGTTGCGATTGATGATGAGATTGGAATTAAAGAAAAAAGTAAGAAGCAAGATAGAATCGCTAATGCGATAGATGTTGCTGGAAGAGCGATAATACCAGAGTGGTTGTTAGTAGATAATAAAAAGATGACGGGTGTATTTAAGCGTTATCCAGATGCTAGCGAGTTTCCACCAGAATTTAAAGTTCATTTAGTAGTAGAGTTATACTCAAAATAAAGAGGCTAGAATGCAGGACATTTATCATAGTTTTTTAACACCACGCGTAATTCACGTTAAAAAAATTAGCGCAACTAAAGCCGAGATTGTTCTTGAGCCTTTTGAGCGCGGTTTTGGATATACGTTGGGTAATGCTTTACGTCGTATCCTATTGTCTTCGATGGAAGGTGCTGCTGCAACCGCAGTGCAAATTGACGGCGTATTACATGAATATAGTACCATTGAAGGGATACGAGAAGATGTAGTAGATATTTTATTGAATTTAAAGGGTGTTTCCTTCAAGATGCATGATCGTCGTGAAGTAGTCCTTGAACTTAATAAAGATACTCAAGGACCAGTAACAGCTGGTGATATTAAATTAGATCATGATGTTGAGATTATGAATCCGGATCATGTTATAGCGCATATTGTTAAGGGTGGTAAGCTTGGTATGCGTATTACAGTAGCATTAGGGCGTGGTTATCAACCAGCTAATGTACGCGTATTAGACGAAGAAAAGGGTCGAGTGGTTGGTCAATTATTGATTGATGCTTCTTTTAGCCCGGTACACCAAGTATCTTGTCATGTTGAGAATGCTCGTGTAGAAAAGAGAACCGATCTTGACAAACTAGTTATTAATATAGAAACAAATGGTACTTTAGATCCAGAGGAAGCTATTCGTACCAGCGCTACTATATTACATCATCAATTAGAAGCTTTTGTTGAGCTAAGAAAATCTGAAGAGCCTAAGGTTGAAGAAAAAACTGATGAGATGAATCCATTATTGCTTAGGCCAGTAGATGATTTAGAACTTACAGTGCGTTCTGCTAATTGTCTTAAGGGTGAGAATATTTTCTTTATAGGTGATCTAGTACAGCGTGATGAAAACGGATTACTGAGGACCCCAAATCTTGGTAAAAAATCATTGAATGAGATTAAGACAGTTCTTGCTACACGTGGTTTGTCTTTAGGCATGAGGATAGAAGGTTGGCCGCCAGCAGGTTTAGAGTTGCCTAAAATTGAGCCTGAGTTAGATGAGTTAGAAGAAGAGGAAATTAGCGTCGATAGGGTTGATTAAGAGGGGATTATACTAAATTAATTGTTATAGGTAATTTATGCGCCATCGTAATAGCGGTAGAGGTTTAAGTCGTAACAGTAGTCATAGAAAAGCCATGTTTAAAAACATGTCTGCTTCGTTATTTAAAAAAGAGCTTATTAAAACAACCGTGGCTAAAGCTAAAGAGCTACGCTTAGTAGCCGAACCATTAATTACTTTAGCAAAAGTTGATTCTGTAGCGCATAGACGGTTAGCTTTTAGTCGGTTACGTGATGATGCAGCAGTAGGAAAACTATTTGCTATTTTAGGTCCTAGATACAAAACTCGTCCAGGTGGTTATTTGCGGATTATTAAGGCTGGTTTTAGAGCTGGTGATAAGGCTCCTGTAGCTTATGTTGAATTAGTCGATCGTCCAGAGAAAGACGGCGCAAAATAAAATAGATTCAAAGATTGAAATTTAAAAAATGGCTCCTAAGTGGAGCCATTTGTATTTTGGAGCTGTTGCAACAAAAGTTTTTTGCTATTATCGCGAGCGTAGCGTAACGAAGCAATCTTTTATTCGTAAGTTTGCAATAACAATTTTTACTCAGATTCCAGTATCTACGTATATGGTTATTTAGGAGATTTTTATATGATAAAAAATAAATTGGTTTTTGTGCTTTTGGTTTTTCTATCTTTTCCTTTTGGTTGTTATGCAAAGAAGATTGATGTGGCTGGGATCGATCCTGTTGAGTTGATTCAAGCGCTATATGCGCGAGCGCAACCAGTTAGTGCAGCAGAGTGGGAAATATATAGTGATGTAATGTTGACTAAAGAGGAGGCTCAATCCTTGGTTGGAAATACTATTGATAGACTTTATGGCAAAGAGCTAAAAATTAGTGTTTTGGCAAAAGGGGATAAAAATGAGATTGAATCTTTATTTTATAATAATCTTAACGGTGATAATGCAGCAGAGGAAGCGGTTGGTATGCTACGAGAAGGTAAAAGCATTGATGAAATCAGAAAAGTTGGTTTATCTAAGCTGCAAGAGAGTGCTCTTTTAAAAATGATCCCATATGTAAATGTAAAGAGGATGATAAATGTTATGTCAGATGCGGGAGCAACATTTATATATAACGTACTATATCAGCCAGATGATCAGGAAATGCTGCTTTCGGAGTTTATAAAAAAGTGCAAGAATCCAGATTATACAATGGATGATAGCTATAAAGAAAGATTGGTTGCGATGAATATTATGACGCTTGATGGGGAGATTTTTTCATATCTCAAGATAGGAGTGCCAAAATTCGAAGCTCAATTAGATGTTTTAAATGTACTAGGTCAGGGTAAAGAAAGCGCATTTTTTTCTGGGATGGGAAAGGGTAAGGAGAAGCGTTCTTCCTCTGGTCCTTATGCTCTCGTGGAGTTTGTCTATGATCAAAGTGAAGAGGAGGTTTATTTAACAGGATTTTTAATTTATATGAGATGGTTAAAAATAACGATACAGTATTGTTTAATGAATTGATGAAAAAGTCTCAGGATCCATCTTACCAGATTGATGATGATTATAGGTTAAGGCTAGTTGAAAGGAAATTAATTGGTACTGATGGTCTGGTATCAGATGTCATAAATAAATTTTTAGGCCATATTGTTGAGGGCTATACTAAGAATCTTAGTTTTAAAAATGTTTTAGAAGACATGCCGGTAGAGAGTTTTGTATCGTGATTATGGGGTAATGCTGAGAGAGCCGAGCAATTATCGTTAGTGGATTAAGGAAATAATGCAGAGGAAGTTATTTGGTATATATAGCAAAATATCTTTCTTGCCTTATTAAAAGGCTTATAATTGTGATTGCTGAAAAATTTATGATAATAAGCGCATTAACTAATACGAATAGGTGTTTTTAATTTTTTAAAGCACAGACCCATATAATTCAATAAAAGATCATATGGGTCTGTATGAGATATTATAAGGAATTAAAAAGGGATATCATCATCCATTGGTGGTGTTGTTGCATCATTAAGAGATCCCGATGACACAGGACCTTCATTTGTAGTATTGCTCGTTTGATGTGGTGGATAATTTGTAGATTGCTTTTCGCCGCCGCTGCTGCTGGATTTGCTGTCGAGCATATGCATTTCATTTGCAATGATTTCAGTTGTGTAGCGTTCTAGGCCGCTTTTATCTTGCCATTTTCTGGTGCGTAAAGCCCCTTCAACATAGATTTTTGATCCTTTGTGTAAGTATTCTCCTACAATCTCGGCTAAGCGATTAAAAAAGACTACTCGGTGCCATTCGGTGCGGTCTTGAAGTTCACCGGATTGCTTATCTCTCCAGGTTTCGCTTGTGGCTAATGAGACAGTTGCTACTGCGCTACCGCTAGGGGTGTATCTAACTTCTGGGGCATTCCCAAGATTTCCGATCAATATTACTTTATTTACGCCTCGAGCCATGATTTTTCTCCAATAAATTTTCTTAGTTTATATTTGCGTCAAATACTAATTTCTCGTTCATTTTACCTAGTATTTATTATTTTTGCATCCCCTTTATTTAACCTGTGTTTTTGTATATCTAGTTGATTTTAAATGATAAAGTAACACAGAGTTTTCTTTGTTCAATAATATTTTTTGTTTGTAAATTTTTATTCTATAGGTGTTTTAATTGGCTTAGTTTTTTAGTCTAGTTTTTAATCGAATGTTGCAATTACTGTATTTAAGATTATATTAATTAGCTAAATTACGGGGCGTGGCTCAGCTTGGTAGAG
>JAHIYS010000187.1 GCA_018814965.1 Gammaproteobacteria bacterium | reverse complement strand
TCCATGGTTATTGCTGGTTCTTCAGCTCCTGCTTCTGGTGGGGAACATTTAATTTCGCATACCTTGGATATTAAGGCTAATTTAGAACATAAACCACACGATTTTCATGGTGCTCAAGTAGGTGTAGCCACTATTTTTACCTCTCTTTTATACGAGAAGTTGTTGAATTTTAAGGTGAAACGAATTCAGACGGACCAAATAATTCAGACGCAAAAAAGTAAAAAAAATCAGACGGACCAAAAAGAGAGGCTTCAAAATTATTGGCAGGATTTATATCCAGAAATAGCTACTGAGTATGCTAAAAAGCAAATATCTTGGGAAAAAAAGCAAGCAGAACTCAAGTTTATTCAAAATAATTGGCCAGAGATTGTTTGCCAACTCCAGCCATTTTTGAAGCCAGCAGCAAAAATAAAACGTCTCTTGACAGATGGGGGAGCAAAGACTCATTATAACGACTTAGGGCTAGATAAACAGGAATTTAAGCAAGCAGTTCTTATGGCGCCTTTTATGCGGGCCAGATATACGATTTTGGATTTAGCCCAAGACTTTGGATTGTTAGAAAAATTTACAGACCAGATCATAGGAGAAGATTATCATGATTAAAGCTGTTTTCTTTGATGTAGGTAACACGCTTTTCTTTTATAATTATGATTTTTTACGAGGTCTTCTAGAAGAACGTTATCAATTTGATGTTAGCAATGAAGAGCTGGAAGCTACACATAAAATTATAGCTAGATCTTTTGGAAGAATGTTAAAAGAAGGCTTAACACATACGCAGATTGTGTATGAAGCTTATACCAGTTGGTTTAGGGCCCTAGGTATTAGAGACGATAGGATTGATCATATTATTCAAACCATTAATAGTCATCCTTTTAAGCATTTGTTTTGGGCAAAAATGGGAGAGGGTACAATTGAGACATTAAATTGGTTTTTAGATCGGGATTATAAGCTGGGAGTTATTTCTAATGCTGAAGGACAAATTGAACGTCTGATTCGACATGCAGGAATAGAGGATTGTTTTGAGATAATATTGGATTCTCATGATGTTGGTTATCACAAACCTGATGAGCGGATATTTAAAAAAGCTTTAAAAAAATTAAAAGTTAGCCCGCAAGAAGCAGTTCATGTAGGCGATTTAATAGAAGCAGATGTTTTGGGCGCTAGAGCAGCAGGCATTGAACCAATATTAATTGATCATGATAATCGTTATCCTGATGTTGATTGTTTAAGAGTTAACAAATTGCAGGAATTAAAAGATTTGCCGATATTTAATCAAGAATGAATTCCCAAAATATAACAGACATTCCTTTGAGGCAGCTAAAGTCTGCTGTTCTTGAGCTTGGGCTAAAGCCCTATGCTGCTGATCAGCTGGTTTCCTGGTTGTATAAAAAAAAGGTAACCAGCTTTGAAGACATGACCAATCTTTCCTTAATGGCCAGGCAGGTGCTTAAGGAAAATTATTTTATTTTCAGACCAAAACTGGCCAAAGTTCATAAAGCTAAAGACAACACTCGAAAATTTGTTTTTCAATTAGCAGATGATGCTAAAATTGAATCAGTTTTAATTCCAGCTACAGACGAACGCTTAACCTTGTGTATTTCTACCCAAGTTGGATGTCCTATGGGTTGCGATTTTTGTCGCACAGCTAAAATGGGTTTTAAGCGAGATCTTAGCCAGGGTGAAATATTGGCTCAAATTTTGGAAGTTCAAGAAGTTTGTGATAAGGAAGGTTTAGTTATTACCAATGTAGTGTTTATGGGCATGGGCGAGCCATTTGTTAATTATGAAGCAGTGGCTGGAGCAGTGGAAATTATGCTTTCAGAGCGAGGGATGAATTTTTCGAAAAGAAGAATAACTATTTCCACTTCAGGTTTAATTCCGCAGTTAACTAAATTTGCCAAAGATCATAATGTGAAGTTAGCTATTTCCTTAAATGCAACAGAAGACAAAACGCGCTCTAAATTAATGCCTATTAACAAACGTTATCCTATTGCGGATATTATAAATTTTGCCCGAAAATATAC
>JAHIYS010000186.1 GCA_018814965.1 Gammaproteobacteria bacterium | reverse complement strand
TTATTACTATCAGCCCCACGCCAACTGTAAATAGACTGATCATCATCGCCTACAGCAGTTAAATTAGAGCTGGAACTAGATAATGCTTTAACCCAAGCATATTGAATCGCATTAGTATCTTGAAACTCATCAACCAAAATATATTGAAACCGTTTCTGGTAATGCTCCCGCAATTGCTGATTATTTTGCCATAACTCACAAGAACGCAACAACAACTCAGCAAAATCTACCAAGCCACTACGACGACAGGTCTCTTCATAAACTCTATAAACATCTATTAAAGTATTATCTTTGAAGTCATAGGGCTTGACACCACTTGAACGCAATCCTTTTTCTTTTTGATTATTGATAAATGATTGTGTTTTTTTAACAGGCCATTGATCTTGATCTAAAGATAGCTCCTTATGAATTCTTCTAATCAAACGCAACTGATCATCAGAGTCAATGATTTGAAAAGATTGTTCAAGACCAGCTTCTTGCCAATGCAGGCGTAACAAACGATGCGATAAACCATGAAAAGTACCAACCCACATAGAAGAGGTTGAAAATTGCAGCATTTTATCTAAACGATTACGCATTTCCGTTGCTGCTTTATTAGTAAAAGTTACTGCAATAATATTTTCTAAACCCACACCTTGGGATAACAACCAGGCAATACGGTATACTAATACACGCGTTTTACCACTACCTGCTCCAGCTAACACCAATAAATTACCTTGAGAAAAAGTAACTGCCTGCTTTTGCACAGAATTGAGATCGGCCAAAAAATTAGGATTCATAAAAACCAACACTTTTTACATTATTTGAGCGATTGTAACAAAATAATGACATACAGTAGAAGATTTTTTATCTGATTGTTAAATAGACTTTTTTAAAAAACCTTGCCCCGTTAAATAACCAAACGGAGCAAGATTTTTACTTAAATGACAATTGCACAACACCAAATAACAATATCAACTTTTATACTAAAATACCATGCGTCGCCAAATACGACTAATGGGAGCAGCACTTAATAATTTAACATCATAAAGATGTGGAGGACTAACAACCGTACCTGGATTGATGCAATAAAGATTGTAGTTATCAGGGCTATTACCCTCTGCAACTCGACGACATAGAAGCTGACGATCAACCGTTTCAACAATACAGTTTTTGCCTATAGCTTTTGTTAATTCGTTGCCATACAGACGCTTACCACCAACGCCATCACTAACAGAATAAAATGGCTCCATACCATCATCAAAAACAGTTAAAGCGATAGCATCAATAATTTTTTCACAAAATAACTTTATCTCATGCTCAATTGATTTCTCTTCCTCAAAATTTGCTTGATCAACACCTATATTGGTTTTATCACCCTTATTATAATGCACATCAAGAAATTGTGGTGGCAGCCCAATACCATGCATCAACCACATATATGAACACTGCACCCCTTCATCTTGCATTGCGGAAATGATTTTCTTTGCTCCCTTAGAGCTTAGGCCCTGATTTTTAGCACACTCCCAATACTTTATGGTAGAAATTCCAAAACTATATTTAGATGATAATTCATCTAATGTTAAACCTGACATCTTTCTAACTAACCTTAATCTCTTGCCACGCTCTTTAGCTGAAGATCGCTGTAATTCGTCTGACATAATTTTAGCCCATTATAGTTTTAATAGTCTTGGCATATTTTCATATGCATGATCAGTAAGAATATTGCATACTCATTACTATGACTCATAGTAAAATACAAACCTTAAGATACTATTATCAACATCACTATTTCCACAAAAAAAATTATTAAATATTATTTATGACCAACCACGCTCATTTGTTATATTTTTTTAGATAAATATTCTAAAAATACATAAACAATTAGCGAAATATTAAACCAGATGATTTTTGTACTCAGGAACAATCCCAAATACAGAGCTATATATGTAATAAGAAATCCTTAAGTTTTATACTTTTGGGATTACAGAACATTTCTTGTGGTACACCTTGATCAACAATCACACCATCATACATAAACACCACCCTATCAGCTATCTCTTCTGCAAACTTTAAATTGTGAGTAACTATCACCATTGTTTTTTTCTCCTGGAGTGCGATTTCTTTTATTAAAAGCAAGACCTCTTTAGCTAAACCAGGATCAAGAGCAGAAGTTGGTTCATCAAACAACATTATCTCAGGCCTCATAGCTAAAGCACGCGCAATTGATACCCGCTGCTTTTGCCCTCCCGACAAATCACCCGGATAAACATTAGCTTTCTCCAGCCCAACCTTTTTAAGCAATTCTCTCCCATAATCACAAACTATGTTTTTTTCCATTTTAAACACTTTAATAGGCGAGAATATTATATTTTCTAAAACTGTCATATGTGGAAACAAAGGAAAATTTTGAAATACCATTCCAAACTTTAATCTAATTTTTTTTAATATTTCCAAAGAAGCATACTCTGGGTTTCCATTTTTACTTCTCACCATAATATCGTTATCAACACAAATCTCTCCGCTATCAATATCCTCCAATTTAATTAAGCTTCGCAATAAAGTGGACTTCCCGCTACCTGAAGGACCAATAATCACTACAACTTCGCCTCGGTTAATATTAAGATTAATATTATTTAATACCTTAAAATCACCGAAGCTCTTTTGAACATTCGTAATTGATAACAATAAATCGTCACCACCATAATTACTCATAGTGCGCATAATATCTCTCCAAAACAGCAACCAATTTAGTAATTATTTGAGTAAACATTAAATAAAAAAGTGCTGCGATTATAAAAGGGTAGATAACAAAGTCTCTAATCACTGTTACTTTTACAGTAGCAAATAACTCCACCACTCCAACAACCTGTGCCAAAGTAGTATCTTTGACAAGCGTGATTATCTCATTGGCAAGCGGGGGCAAGATCTTTTTGATGGCCTGCGGCAAAATAATATAGCGCATGGTTTGCCAAAAACTCAAACCCAAAACATCTGCACCTTCGTATTGGGATCTGTCTACGGCTTGAATCCCTGCACGAAATATCTCAGCAAAATATGCCGCATAATTAAGCACAAAAACCACTAATACAACTACAAATCTACTAAGATTCAAACCAATATTGATGGCACCAAAATAGAAAAAAATCAGTTGTAACATAAGGGGTGTTCCCCGCATAATCCACACATACAAATCAATAATATGCACAACAATCTTAAAGCGTGAAATTTTACCAAGTGCAAAAATAACCCCGAGCGGAATCGCAATCAGCAATGTAAAAGTAAAAATCTCCACCGTCACCAACAGTCCCGGGACAAGCTGCAAAAGAAACAAGCTCATACTTGTAAAAAACTGACTTAGTTCGTTTAACATAAATTTCTCGCCTTAGTAGTTAAATATAATGCCGACTTACCTTTCTTAGATTGTTTAGGATTATGCTTAGCTTGCGACTGTAATAACAACTTTGATGACGCTCTAAACACATCCCGCCCAAACCATTTTTTACTTATTTTAGCTGCTGTACCATCACGCCCCATGGCATCCAAAGTTTCTTGAACTTTATCACACAAAGCCTTATCACCTTTACGAAAGGCTATCCCGTACTTTTCTGTTGCGAACGTATCGCTAATTTTTAGAAGATCAACTTTTTTGCGTGTAATGTAATAGTCAGCAACAATTTCATCTAACACCACCGCATCAACTCCTTTATAACTTAAATCAAATAATGCTGAGTAATTATCAGGATATTGCACCAATTCCTTTAAGCTCGCAGGATCAAAATCATTCCCTTTATAATTTTTGACGTAATCAAATGCTGGAGAACCAGATTGCACAGCTATTTTCTTACCAACCAGATCACCTCTTTTTTTAATACGATCCTTAGATGTTTTTGCAATTACGATAACCATACGATTAACTAAATATGGACGTGAAAATAGCGCTTGCTCCTTGCGAGCACTATTCATACTTACTCCATTTTGAATCATATCGATATTACAACCTTTGAGTTCTAAGAAAATACTGCTCCAAACACATGGCAAAAAGATAGGTCGCAATTTTAGTCGTAAAGCAACCTCCCGAACCAAATCAACATCGAATCCAACCATCTTCCCTTTTGCATCTCTAAAACCCATGGGAGCAAAAGTATCATCCAAACCAATAACCAAAACACCGGTTTCACTTACTTTGATCCATGATGTATCAGTTACTGTGGGTACTTTAGAGTCGTTAACCTTTGCTAGCACAGAAGTAGATATAAAAAACAGGCTAATTAACCCGATAATTAAAATATTATTTTTCATGATGTTATCTCCTAATATGTGTATTTATCCAAATTTCTAGACACCAAAAAGCAAAAAGCCCAAAAAGAGACCTTGGTCTACCTGGGCTTTATCTTGGAACTTGGAACATATATAACATCAAGAGAAGTTTACAGGAGACCAAAATATAGCCTCCCATAAAGATAAGAAGGCTACCTTGGGTGTTGGTGGCAATGATGATGTAAATAAATTCTATTCATAAGATGAGCATCGTATATTAAGGCTAATAAAAAAGCAAATTCTCGTGTTTATTATGCATTTAACTACACGATAACTTGGACTATTTACGATACTCGGGGTAACATTTGCCTTATGGGTTTTCTTACTAAACAAACTTATAATAAAAATGAAGCCACCATTTGGTCTATCCCAAATTATTGGGATATTATAGCAATTGTTTTGGTTTTTACTTTTATCGTTCTCGTTGCCTGGGGCGCCAAACAAATGACTGCCTCCTACAATTTTGGCGACGTTATTCCTATTTCACTAAATCCGACTCACTTACCAATATACGCCCTACGCACAACCATGCGATTGTTTATCGCTTTGTTTTTCTCTCTTGTATTTACTTTTACCTTTGGTACGTTAGCCGCAAAAAATAAACATGCTGAACGCCTAATAATACCAATAATTGATGTCTTACAATCTGCACCAGTTTTAAGCTTTCTTTCCATCACCAGCGCTGCCTTTATTTTCATTTTTAAAAATAGCATGCTGGGACCTGAATGCGCTGCAATTTTTGGCATTTTTACTTCACAAGTATGGAATATGGCTCTAAGTTTTTATCAAGGAGTAAAAACCGTACCAAAAGAACTAAAAGAAGCTGCAAGTGTTTTTCATCTATCATCCTGGCAAAGATTTTGGAGGGTAGAGGTACCATTTTCAATGCCCCGCCTTCTTTGGAATATGATGATGTCAATGTCAGGAAGCTGGTTTTTTGTTATCGCATGCGAAGCTTTATCAATAGCTGGCCAGCATGTTTCCTTACCAGGAATCGGATCTTATCTCTCTCTAGCCATAACCGAAGCAAATAATAAAGCTTTTATTTACGCGATAGTTTGCATGCTCGTAGTCATCTTTTTATATGATCAGCTATTATTTAGACCACTAATATACTGGACCGAAAAATTCCAAGACTCTCAAAATGATGATGAGAGAGCACCCAGAGTGTGGCTAATTACCCTATTTCAACGCACAAAACTTTTACGCCAAACCACTTCTTGGCTAGCTAGTCTTGCTGACATTTGGATCAATTTAAAACCACTTGGCAAAAAGACCCAAACATCAACCAAGAAAAAATTGCCAGATATCCTGATTAAATTAAACTATTCTTTACTTATCATTGCCATTATAGCTGCATCCATTCTTATCTGGCGCTTTATATTTGCCAATATTTCTTTCGCTGAAACCAGGCATGTAGGACTTCTTGGCCTCTATACTGGCATCCGCGTTATGAGTTTAATTCTCATATCATGTTTGATTTGGGTGCCGGTTGGGGTGTGGATTGGCTTAAGACCAAAACTCGTAACTATTTTTCAACCCATAATCAAATTTGTCGCCGCATTTCCCGCAAATGTATTCTTTCCTGCAGTAGCACTACTAGTCATAACTTTAAAATTAAATATTGAGATCTGGGTAGCACCACTAATGGTGCTGGGAACACAATGGTACATCCTATTTAACGTTATCGCCGGCACCAGTGCTTTGCCCAAAGAATTGAGACTTGCTGCTGCTAATTTCAAAGTAACAGGATATCTTTGGTGGCGCCGTTTTATTTTACCTGGAATTGCTCCTGACCTTATTACCGGAGCAATTACAGCCGCAGGAGGAGCTTGGAACGCTAGCATTGTGGCAGAAGTAATCAATTGGGGCGGGATAAAACTTGAAGCCACTGGTCTTGGAGCATATATACGAATAAACTTTGATGCTGGTGATTTTCCAAGAATTGCCCTGGGTACTATAATAATGTGCATAATAGTATTATTAATTAATAGATTATTTTGGAGACCGCTTTATAATGTTGCCATGGAACGGTTTAAAGTAGATTAAAGATTATTAAGTTACCTTAACTATATTGCAGACGCTTATGAACAACAAACGACCGATCATCAAGATTAAAAACATCAAGAAATCTTTTAAACAAAATGATCATCAAGATTTATTGGTGCTAGATGACGTGAATCTTGAATTATATGAAGGAGAAATTGTAGCTCTTTTAGGTAAATCTGGCTCTGGCAAATCAACATTATTACGCATTATCGCGGGCTTAATTAACCCCACCTCAGGTGAAGTGGTTTATCGCGGTGACAAGGTTACTGACCCCGCTAATGGGATAGCTATGGTATTTCAAAGCTTTGCTCTTATGCCCTGGTTAACAGTACTCCAAAATGTTGAACTTGGGCTTGAGGCTCAAGGAGTTGCAAAAAATGAACGCCGCTCACGCTCTTTAAAGGCTATTGACGTAGTGGGGTTGGATGGATTTGAATCTGCATACCCTAAAGAATTATCTGGCGGCATGAAGCAACGAGTGGGTTTTGCGCGTGCACTAGTAGTAAACCCAGATGTTTTATTAATGGATGAACCTTTTTCTGCTTTAGACGTTTTAACTGCTGATAATTTACGTAGCGATCTTTTAGATTTATGGCAAGAAAAACAGGCCAACATAAAAAGCATTTTATTAGTAACACATAATATAGGTGAAGCGGCTTTACTGGCCGACAGAATCATTGTTTTTGGGTCCAGTCCTAGCAATATCCGCACAGAACTAATCGTTGACATTCCTCATCCACGCAATGATCAAAACCCAAAATTCCGACTATTAATCGATAAAATTTATACCCTCATGACAAGTTCTGCCAATGATCTTAGCACTACATATCGGTATAAAACCATTACCCTTGGCTACCGTTTACCAGATGTACAAATATCAGAAATTACTGGCTTATTAGATATGCTTATTGAGCCAGAATATCATGATAAAAAAATCGATTTACCGCTGGTAGCTGACGAATTACATCTAAACATAGATGATCTCTTCCCTATCACAGAAGCTTTAGAAATATTACGCTTTGCCCAGGTCTCAAAAGGGGATATTGAGCTAAATGCTGCCGGCAAACTTTTTGCTGAGGCTGATATTTTAGAACGCAAAAAAATATTCGCCAATCATCTTCTCAGCTATATTCCATTAGCATATTACATTCGACATATATTAGATGAACGCCCTGAACATAGAGCAGCTGAAGAAAGATTTCTAAACGAACTCGAGGATTACCTAAGCGAAGATGCTGCTCAAGAAACATTAAAAGTAGTTATTGAATGGGGGCGCTATGCTGAGATCTTTGCTTATGATTACAATACTGGACAATTAAGCTTAGAAAATCCAAAATAACAAAGCTCTCTTGCAAAAAGGTTGTTTAATGATTTATTGTGTATATTAAATCAAAAGTTAAATTATTTAGCTGATTTAAAAGCTAGAAACAGGACAAGGAGATTTATTAATGAATCAATTAATAAAGATTTTACAGATAACAGATCTGCACCTATTTAGCGATCCTCAAGCAAAGCTAGTAGGAATCAATTCATTAAAAACCTTACATCAAGTAATCGCCAAAATCTTAGACAATATTGAGCAAAATCGTCCTGATTTAATCGTCTTAAGCGGTGATGTATCTCAAGATTACTCTCTTGAATCTTATAAAATAGCAGCAAAGATTCTCCAACAATTTAAATGTCCAATAGTTGGAACGGCTGGAAACCACGATTATTTACCATTTTTTAGTAAAATATTTGGCAATCCCACTCAGGTGGTAACCAAAATATCAGACTTAACCAACTGGCGTATTATTTTATTAAACTCCCACTTATCACAACATGTTGATGGCAGGTTAGGCAATGATGAGTTAAATTTTTTACAAGAAAGTTTAGACAAAAATTCAAAACATCCGGTAATTATTTTTATACATCATCATGTTCTACCAGTTAGTAGCACCTGGATTGATAAAATTAAACTACAAAATGGCCCTCAATTCTTAGAAATTATCGATAGATATAAAAACATTAAAGCAGTAGTTTGTGGTCACATTCATCAAGAAACCTCTATTACGCGACAAAATGTTATTTTTTTATCCACACCATCAACCAGCTGGCAATTCACAGTTAAAAGCGATGGCTTTAAATTAGATACTCTAATGCCAGGATATCGTTGGATAAACTTATACGACGATGGAACCATACAAACCGAAGTTGTGCGCATCGAGCATAATGATGAGTTTATTCCTGACACCAATAGCAAAGGATACTAATATAACAAGCATAGTCAGTTGATTTTTAGATCAACTGACTATTTCTTAGAATTACGATTTATTTTCTGAAATCAAATGAACATGTAATGGGTTTGGTTGCAAATCATAGACCGCTCCAGTACCATAATCAACGATCCCACCTAACAGAACTCCCGATCCAGATAAAGTTGGAACCAGTGAAGTTGTATGAGTGTGATAACCCTTTTTTTCAATTGTAATGCCTACGGTATCCTTTCTCTTCACAGACAAATTACATGGGGATATACAACTACGACCATCAGAGAACATCACCTTAGCCCCATTTGGGGTGGTATTAATTGAAACACTTTGCTCTGTGCCTCTAAACATTGTGGCACAACCGGTGCTCAATAAAACTAAAATTGCAACTGGTAAAAACTTATGCATATATTATTCTCCTTATATAATGTTATTATTAATCAATATGTTATGTATAAACATCAATGTAAATAACCAGCACTAATTTAGATACACAATATATAAATAGCAGAGAATTATTAAGGGTTGCTTAAATGTGGCTATATTTAAAAAAGAAGGCAAAAAAGCACCTAAAGAATAGCTGCTTCATAAAGATGTGGAGAAAACTGAGGTTATCTACGCCAGGGTTCGTAATAACGGAAACAAAATCACATCGCGAATTGATGGCGCATCAGTAAAGAACATAATCAACCGATCAATACCTATACCCTCGCCTGCTGTTGGAGGCAACCCATATTCAAGTGCAGTTATATAATTTTCGTCATAATGCATCGCCTCTTGATCACCGCTTGCAAGCTCATCAGCTTGTTTACGAAAACGACTAGCCTGATCCTCTGGATCGTTTAATTCAGAAAAACCATTGGCGATTTCTCTGCCACCAACAAAAAATTCAAACCGATCAGTAAGGAAAGGATCTTGATCATTAGCGCGCGCAAGAGGGGAAACCTCTGCAGGATACGCCGTGATAAATGTAGGATCTTTTAATTCTTTTTCAACAGTTTTTTCAAAAATCCCGTATTGAATTTTTCCTAAACCGCAACCATCCATAACCGTTATCCCTAGATTCTCTGCTATCTTGCGTGCCTTATTAATATCATCAAGATCAGCTCCACTAACATCAGGATTATGCTGAACAATAGCATCTTTCATCGTTATCCGCGTAAATGGGTGAGATAAATCAAATTCTGATCCTTGATATTTAATAGTGGTAGTACCTAAAACTTCGGACGCCAAATAACGCAACATCTCTTCAGTAAAATTCATCAGATCATGGTAATCAGCATATGCTTGATAAAACTCCACTGTCGTAAATTCAGGATTATGTCTTACTGAGATCCCCTCATTGCGAAAACAACGATTAATCTCAAATACTTTTTCCATTCCACCTACCACTAATTGCTTGAGATATAATTCAGGCGCTATACGTAAATATAACTGCATATCAAGCGTATTATGATGAGTGATAAAAGGACGTGCACTTGCGCCACCAGGAATCGGGTGCATCATGGGAGTTTCAACCTCTAAAAACCCCCTGGCAACAAAAAACTCCCGCATCGCAGTAATAATGCGAGATCTAATTTCAAAAACTTTACGGGTCTCAGGATTACTTATAAGATCTAAATAACGTTGGCGATAACGAGTTTCTTGATCCACTAAACCATGAAATTTCTCTGGCATAGGCAAAAGTGATTTTGCCAATAAAAATAAATCTTGTGCCCTAACTGAAAGTTCTCCAGTTTTGGTTTTAAAGACCACACCACAAACCCCAACAATATCTCCCAGGTCCCAGCTCAAAAATTGTTCGTATAAACCATCTTTAAGATCGCTTTGTTTAATATAGATCTGGATCTTACCTGACATATCTTGGATATGGACAAAACTAGCTTTGCCCATAACTCTTTTGGTCATAATCCTTCCAGCTATCTTGACCTCAATATGTTTCTCCTGAAGAACTTCAGTATCATCACCACTATAAGAGTCCAATAATTCTTGGGATAAACAATTGCGATGAAAATCATTAGGATAAGCATTCCCTTGGGACCGTATTTTCTTTAACTTTTCTCTACGCTGTGAAATCTGTTCATTAATCGACAATGCTGGGGAATTATCAGTAACCATAAATATGCTCTCTTAATTGAAGTTCAACACTATGACAAACATAACAAAAAAAACTGCCAAATAAAACTCATTTGGCAGTCTATAGACTTTACGTTACGCCTTAACCTGGATGGAAGAATATGGCTACAACGACATTACCATATGAAGGCAACCACCTTAACCAAATAACTAATTATACAAACCACCATCGCCTATTTGTTTTTCTCTAATTTCAGAAATAGTTTTGCACTCTATGCATTGAGTAGCAGTTGGTCGCACTTCAAGACGTCGAATACCTATTTCAGCACCACAATCATCGCAATAACCATAATCATTATCACTAATCCGATTTAATGTTTCCTCTATTTTTCTTAATAACTTACGTTCGCGATCACGGGCACGCAACTCTAAATTGAACTCCTCTTCTTGGCTTGCCCTATCTACTGGATCTGGATAATTAGCAACACCTTCTTGCATATTCTGCATTGTACGGTCCACTTCTCCCATTAATTCATTCTTCCAATCTAATAAAACTTTCCGAAAATGATCAAGCTGCTTTTTGCTCATATACTCTTCATTTTGCTTACCTTGATACGGCTTAACTTTAGCCGGACCAAAAGCATTTTTTGCTTTTGATGCTAAAATCTTTTTTGGCACATTTTTTGAGATCTTTTCTTGCTTCATTTTTTTCTCTGGCTTGCGAACCTTCTGCTTAAAAATCTCTTTTTTAGCCTTTACTTTCGCTATTGTTTTAGTTTTAACTTTGGCTTTAGGTTTAACCTTAGCCTTAGCTTTCATTTTTGTTTTAGTTTTAACTTTAGTCTGAATTTTAGCTTTAGCTCTAACACTAGACTTAGTTTTGACTGATCCCTTAGTTTTCACCTTAGCTTTAATCTTAACTTTATTTTTGATTTGGGCTTTAGGC
>JAHIYS010000185.1 GCA_018814965.1 Gammaproteobacteria bacterium | reverse complement strand
TGCGTAGCGAGATAAGTTAGAAATATAGCTCCAGCAAGCGATAGAATTTTAAAATATACCTGATCAACTTCGAGCGAAAAAATTACAGCCAAAGCTACCACCGCTATTATTGTTTCAGCAGCTAAAGCCTTCAAAGTAATCTTCAGCCCTGTTTTAAACCCACCTGTTATAACCCCGGTGAATACCGCAGTAAGCATTGGCCCTGGGATAACACCGGCAATAAGGCCTAACAAAAAGATTTCAAAAACTTGACTTAAAATATACATATTTTGTTAAAATCCCCTGGGATTTGTAATTTAAAACTCCTGGATTACTCGCAACATCCTGTTGCTCGCCCTTCGGGCCTGCCTGCGGCAGTTGCAAAATTTGTCACATCCGTGTCAATTTTGTGCTGCACCGTAAAAAACACTCTTCTCAAAAACCTCTTAATTCACTTTCTAAATTTTCCACCGTTTATTTACTTCCTGCAAATTCAACTCCAACCATTGTAAAGTAATAATCGCGGTACCATTATTAATCTGCCCAGAACGTACTGCGGCAAATGCATCTTCAGTTGAAATCACGTGGATCTTAAGATCTTCATGCTCCTCTTTAAGCCCACAAAATTTAGGCGCTTTAGTTGCATCAACTTTGGCACAAAATAATTTTACTTTTTCTGTAGTGCACCCCGGAGTTGTAAAATAATCACATATGGGCAATAAAGTTTCTATTTCAAGACCAGCCTCTTCATACATTTCCCGCCGAATAACTTCCTCATCCGATTCTGCATGCTCCTTATCTTTAATCCCGGCTACAATCTCAATTAGCCATGGCGTATTACTTCGCCCTAAAGCACCAATTCGAAATTGTTCGATTAAAACCACTTGATTGGTACGAGGATCATAAGGAAGAGCGCCAACCGCAACTGGTTTTGCAATAAATTCTCTGGTAAACGGTGGAGTCCAGCTACCATCAAAACGTTTCTGCTCTAATTCATAACGCTCAACTCGACAAAACCCATCGTGAAGAAGGGTTTTGTTCTTTATTTTTATATCTTCCGCTGACAACTGTTGCTTAATTGGTTTCATATAAACCAATTACTGCATCCAACCTAACTGTAATACATTGCCTGAATCTCTAGTTACAACCGTTATCTTATCTGGGGTCTTATAATAATAAATACTGCTATGATCAACAGCAAAAGCACCCAAACTCTCTATTGCTGTTACTTCTGCGGTCGATTTGTCTACAGTGAAGACAGAGGCATTGCGCGCGCGCAGATATCGTGCATTTAGATTTGAGCTCTTAACTAGTTTTACGATCATATTATCAACTCTTCCAGCCAAACAGATTGGACCTGAGCCAGAACCATCGACACGTAAAGCAACACTATCAACCCAATCAATATTTATTCTTCCGCTGCCTAGCTGAAAAATATTCTTAACATTAATCTGTCCTTCAAGATTAATATCCCCCTTACCTTTGGCAGTAACAACTAAATTATTTCCTTTAAATTTCTCAGCATTGATTGTAGCCCTATCCATAACAGTTATATTTTTTAAATCTGGTGCGGTTACTTTCATTACAACGTTAGGTGCTTTATCTTTTATATTATTACTAACATATAAAATGTTGTTTACAACAAAACTTTGACAGTCATATTTGTCTGCTCGTATTCCTGAAATTTCGATAGCAGGTGAACCATTAACCAGCTCAACACTGGCCCCATCTTTTACTACTATTGATTTAAATTGAGCAAGCCTACAACACTTGGTTGTGATTTCTGGCATAGGAACAATAGTTTTTTTGGATTTAAATAAGGAGCTCCAACTACAACCAGCAATAAAAACTGTCCCTATAATCATGATTATTATCTTCTTCATCATAAACTCTCCTAGATCTCAAAATTTATCCTATTTTAACCCCAAGTTAAACGGATTGAAATTAGTATTACGATCAAATATATCAACCTGCTCATGTTTTTTCAAAAATCCAGCAAAAACATAAATCGCTGGGGTTAATAAAGTCTGATAAACCACTTTACAACCATAAGCTGAAACACTCAAAATTATAACATCCCTCCATGGCACTATCCATGAAAAAGCTATGACAGTAAAAACTACACTATCGACCATCTGTCCAACCAAAGTAGCACCCATGGTCCTAAACCATAAATACCTCCCAGAGGTAAAAACTTTGGTTTTGGCTAAAATATAGGTGCCAATAAACTCCCCAACCAAAAAAGCACCCAAAGAGGCCACCAATAATCTGGGAGCACGCCCCAAAATCATCGCATACTGTTCTTGCTGCTGCCAAGAAGCGGCAGCTGGAAGCGCGATACAAAACAAAATAATTAAAGCTACAAATAAGTTACAGCCAAATGCTGCCCAAATCACTCTCCGCGACATGGCATACCCATACACCTCTGTCAAAAGAATACTTAAGATATAAAGAAATGGATAAATAAAATCCCCAGCAGTCAACATCATAGCTCCACCAATTGGCACCAATTTTTGTGTAACAATATTCACCGCTATAAATAGGGAAACAAACAACATTGCTATCGGCGCATAAAATCTCAATTGTTTACATGCCAGCAACTCTCGGGGATCGTGGATAGTTCTAATCGGAAGATTCATATTCATCGTCATAAATTAAATTCTTTTTTTAAAGCAATTACTAGTGCCCGCAAAGCCTGCGCACGATGGCTGATTTTATTTTTTTCCTCTGACGATAGTTGCGCTGCAGTGCAATTATAATCCGGCACCCAAAAAATCGGGTCATAACCAAAACCATTTTCACCATCAGAAGCAAGGGTAATTCTACCCTTCCAAGTGCCCTGACAAATAATTGGAGTTGGATCATCCTTATCTCTTAAAAATACCATAACACACTGAAACCGAGCTGTTCGCTCTATCTCAGGAATTTCACGCAACTCCAACAATAGTTTAGCTATATTATCACTATCTTTAGCATTTGGTCCTGCAAATCTAGCAGAATAGATTCCTGGACGACGGGAAAGAGCATCCACCTCAAGACCAGAATCATCTGCTATTGCGGGAATTTTAGAGTGCTCGCTTGCATTTCTTGCTTTTAAAATCGCATTCTCTACAAAGGTTAGTCCAGTTTCAGCAACAGACGCAATATTAAATTGCGATTGTAATACTGTCGAAATATTACTTTCTCCAAGGATACTCTGTAATTCTTGGACTTTTTTAACGTTATCACTTGCTATGATTATTGTCATTTTTTAATCCTAACTTAACCAAGATGGTAAATGCAAGCTAGATGGGGGTAAGAGGCTCAAAACTTTAGCTTTAGTTATTTTATCGCAGGCTAAAGCCTGCGGCTACCAAGGCTATAAAACGTAAGTCAAAACCAGCAGCTAACTATCTCAAAATAAATCAACCATCACCTCTTTGCCATTACCGCGCGATATATCCCCGCAAAATCTTTGTAGGGAATTATTTCTTTATATCCCCCTTTTTGCAACAGCTTTTGCACATCATCGCTTTGGTCATGGCCATGCTCAAGAACTAATAACCCTCCAACTTTTAACTTATCTTTTGCCTGCACAATTATTTTTCTAATAGCATCTAAACCATCCCCGCTCTCTAAAGCAATAAAAGGCTCATGTCTAACATCCCCTTCTTGTAAATGAGGGTCATGTTTTGCTATATAAGGAGGATTACTAACTATCGCGTCAAAAAGTTTATCTGGTAAACCATTGCACCAATCACCACAACAAAACTCTATGTTTTGTATCTGAAGCTTCATAGCATTTTGGCGCGCTACCCAAAGAGCATCTGCGCTTATATCAACTGAAACAACATCCCAAAGCGGCCTCTCATGGGCTAAAGCAAGCGCAATCGCTCCCGATCCAGAGCCCAAATCAGCAACATCAGCCCGCTCGTATCTTAACTTATCTAAAATAATTTCTACTAATAGCTCTGTTTCTGGTCGCGGAATTAAAACCTTGTTATTTACCATCAATTCTAATGACCAAAACTCTCGCTTACCCAAGATGTAAGCGATTGGCTCCCCTTGCAAACGTCGTTGATATAATGCTTGAAATATCTTTTCCTGTTCAGCATCGAGTTCATACTCAGAGTTAGCATATAAAAAACTTCGTGGTTCATGTAAAGCTTCTGCCAATAATAGCTCTAGATCTAATCTCGGAGTGGACGAATCTGGAATCTCTTTAGTTTTTAATATTTCAGTAACTCGCGTCATAAACCGCACCATCGCCATTGCTATAAAGATCACATATTTCACTTGCATAGAGCCGAGGACTCAAGCTTGGTAGATGCGGTAGGCGCAAGCTTTAGCTTGCGTTATTTTATCGCAGGCTAAAGCCTGCGGCTACCGACTAAACAAATCTCTCAACCACATTCAAAATATTTTTTGTTACACCGCGATGTTTTTCAACAACATCTAAAGCTGCTGCTCCTAACTTTTCTCGCAGAGCTTGATCTTTAAATAATTCACATATTTTTTCAGCCAGCTCCGCCTCATCTTCTACTTTAACTAAAGCATTAGCATCAAAAAGCATCTGACTAATATCTAAAAATGTGTTTAAGTTTGGACCGGTCACAACCGGCTTGGCTAATGCCGCAGGCTCAAGCAAATTATGTCCTCCCCATGGAACCAAACTACCGCCAACAAAATTAACATCGCCTATACCATAGAATAATAGTAGCTGCCCCATGACATCACCCAAAATCACATTCGTAGTAGCAGTATAATTTTGAATATCACTATAACGAACAACCTCAAATCCCTCTTTCTTACAAAGCTCCAGAGCATAATCAAACCGTTCTGGATGACGTGGCACTAAAATCAACAACGCATTTGGTAGTTTTTCCAATACCTTCTGTGCTGCAACTAGAATTTTTTCCTCTTCCCCTGCATGAGTGCTTGCCGCAACCCAAATTGGCCTCTCTTTACCTAGAATTTCCCGTAACTTACTTGCCTCAGATAGCACCTCGCCTGGGATATCAATATCAAACTTAATATTGCCAGCAATTATTAATTTCTTGGGATCTAGTCCGAGCGCTAAAAACCGCGCGCCATCCGCCTTGCTTTGCGCCATCACTATAGTTATACAGTTTAATATTGATTTAATAAAAGAACTAATTTTCTTATATCCAGCAAATGATTTTGCAGATAACCTAGCATTACTAAGAACAACTGGAACTTTACGTTTAGCCACGTAATGTAAAAGATTAGGCCACAATTCTGTTTCCATTAGAATTAAAATCTTGGGGTTAATATGGCGTAAAAATCGTTTAACCGCGCCGGGATAATCGTATGGAATATAAAGATGTAATACCTGTTCCTTAAGCATTTCCTCTACCCTTTCAGCACCAGTTGGGGTCATGGTGGTCATAACAATTGGGATATTAGGATAGCGTTTTATCAAAGCTTTTACCAAAGGCACTGCGGCAATCGATTCCCCAACAGAAACTGCATGCACCCAAATACACCCTTCAAGAGCCTGAAAATTAAACCAAGAGAACCGTTCAAAAATCCGCTTCCGATAAGCGCTATTTTTTCTCGATCTCCATAAAAGCCGAAGAGGCAAAAATGGTAAAATTAAATATAAAAAAAAGTTATAAAAATATCTCACTAGCCATTACCTTTTAAAATTCTCTTGGTTTAAACCCTTTTAATACAACCCCAATCACCTAAAAAGAAGAATTGTATCACACCCTGCTGATTAAAAAACAACAAACATTTGTACCAAAAATAGCTTCCTAACTATAAAACCCTGTTTTAATCTTTATATAAATCACTTTTAAAACATTTATAGTATAATGCCTTTCCCTATAAAGAATTGGAGACCTAGTCAATGCAAACCTTGATCCATACATCTTCGGCATCAAAGGCTATTACCTCCAAATCCTCTATTGTTACGCTATCATCAAATGAAATTAATACTGTTTCGGGAGGGGTAACAGGCCTTTCTGGTACAATAGTCACTCTCTCTTTAATGTATTTATTAGATCAGATAGGATTTATCAATACATTTAAACTTGCTACCGGGATAGTAGGAT
>JAHIYS010000184.1 GCA_018814965.1 Gammaproteobacteria bacterium | reverse complement strand
TTTTATATTTAAGGCGTGTGTATAGGAATCAGGCACAACCAGTTCGTTGATCGAGAAGCAGATCGAACTCAGGATGACTCCGAATGTCAAAAATATCCAAATTATACTCCAGAGATTGATGCCGATGGCTTTAATGGCCATTATTTCATTATTGCGATTTAAATTGCTTAATGTATAGATCGTCGCTAACAAAATAATTATCGGGCATATTTTAACAAAAATAAATGGTGACAGTGAAAAATAATAATCGGCTAATATATATAGCGGCATTTTCGCCTTTATAATTTCATCAAGATTCTCAAAAAGGTCAATTATGTAATACAAAAATAGAAACAGGATCGTGCACCAGGCGAAAGGCTTCAAAAATTCACCAAAGACATAACGATTAATTATTTTCATCGTTTATTCCTCAATAAATTTAATAATTAAGAATAGACTCGTAAATAAAAAAACTATATCTGCAATCCAAACCCCCCAAAAGGCAGGTATAATATTGCGCAACGCTAAACTTTCACCCCCGGCGAGGATCAGATAATACACCAGACAGACAATCAGGCTCAAACCAAATCCTAAAGACCTCTCTCGGCGTTTTACTCTGACAGCCAACGGAAACCCCAGCAAAATAAATATCAAACTACTAAATGCCAGAGCGAATTTTTTATGCAACCCAACGCGCAACGGGGCTTCGTCTATACCCATATTCTTTATTGTCTCTATTTCGCTCCTTAACTCAGCAATATTCATATCGCTGTTCTTTTTGTCCAATTTTTTGTTATCCTTTCTATCCTTTAATTGAAGCACGATCGGGTAAGTTTTAAAGTTTAATTTGAAAGGTTGCCCCGGTTTTTTAAAACTTGACTCATCCGCCATACCGTCTCTTAATTCTACTTTTAATATATCCTTGCCCGGGATTTGAATTATCTGACCGCGTTTGGCAATGATCATCCGGGGTGGCTTATCAGTTCGTGGCTGATAAATCCGAATATTTTCTAACTGATCGGCTTTTATTCTATAAATAAAGATTATATAGTTTTTAAAGGTCTTGATGAATGTCCGTTCTTCTAAGTAAGCCGTGGGGTTTTTCATCCCGATATTTAGCAACATACTACGCATGCGGTAATGCGTTTTTGGCAATAAACTGTCGTTAAAATACAAGCCAAGCAAGCTGAATAACAGCCCAATTAATATCAAGTCCACCACTACGTGATAAAGACTTATGCCGCTGGAACGCATCGCAATAATTTCATTGTCTGAGGCTAACCGGCCAAAGCAAAGCAAAGTAGCGGTAAGCGTAGAGATGGGAATGGAGTAAATTAGCATAGAGGGTAAAATAAAAAGAAATAGTTTTATAACATCATAGATATAAACACCTTTATCGATCATCAATTCGACCAGTTTTGTTACATTGCCAACTAATAAAACAAAACTCACCACCAAAAGTGAAAGCAGAAATAACTTAAACCACTCTTTTATAATATAATCTGTTAATATTTTCATTTATCGGGCGATTGTCAAAACTGTAACTTTACTTGCAAGTCCATCTCTTTTTAAAACATAAGCACACTCATTCAACGTGGCTCCAGTAGTAAATATGTCATCGATTAGTAAAACTGATTTTTGCCTGGTCTGGTCTGGATCGCGCAGGGTGAATGCTCCGCTAACATTTTTAAGCCGTTCAGCTCTGGCAAGATCAACTTGAGATTTCGTCCTTTTTTTTCGGCACAAGTTATGCCCTGAATATTTTAGATTCAATTGCTCAGAGAGTATTCTGGCTATAATCTCAGATTGATTAAACCCGCGTTGACGCAGTTTCGTTATATGCAAAGGTACAGCCATTACTAATTCAATCTCATTTTTATTTAAATGAACACGGATAAATTGGTGCATCAACTCGACAAAAAACTTGCTAAATTTTAATCTTCTTTGATACTTAAATAAATGGACAGCATCTTTAATTATGCCGGAATACTCACAGACACTGAATGCTTGATCAAAGTAAAGAATTCGATTTCGACAAAAATCACACGGTTTGTTTTTTTCACCATCTTGCCTGAGTACACTGCCGCATTTTAGGCACAGAGCTGTCGAATATTGCTCAACGGTGCTGCGACATTCAAGACATAGAGGTATCTTATCAGCTAGCGGAATCCGGCGCTGGCAGACAAAACAACATGGGGGATAGATAAGATCAAAGAAACAACTGCTGATTTTATCTATCCATTTTACAACGAGGTCATATCTCATAAAATGTAAACGAGGTGTAATATACCACAAATTTTTGTTTTTTGCAAAATTTATTGATTTTTTTCTGTCTTATGTTATAATTATTTAGCTAAAAGGAGGTGAGATATGGGTAATATATTAACGATATTAGGTGGAATTGTCGCTATCTTATTGGGTGTAACAGGATTGATGAATTGGTGGGAATTATTCTTGAAAGGACTAAAGGCTACAATTCCGGCTATGTTGATATTCGCCGGACTTATTGCCTTAATGGCTGGAATAAGCGAATTAAAAGATGCAATGGAAGCAAAAAAAGAAGAGAAAAAAGAAAAGGAAGAATCAGAAAAAAAAGCTTAATTTAACAAAAAAGCCCCCCTACTTAATCACCAAAAGAAAGGGGCTTTTTTGTTAAAAACTTGGCTCAATACATAAGGTCTTAAATTTCCTTGATCTTTTCAATCCACCAATCAGGAACATCAAGTTTGTCATATATTTCATTTTGCACCAGACAAAAAAATATTTATGTGGTTTCATTCTAAAACAATCTTTAAAAAAGCGCAGAGCAAAGAATAGAGTAATTAGCAGTGATCCTAGACCCACGCCGAACATTATTTCCTCGTTGATACCCATCGCCCCTAATATTATACTGACAACAAAAAGCATTCCGGTAATATGCATGAGATGAAAATTCCCTAGATAGATAAAACCCTTAACCAGTGAGGGAATTTTAACCATCGGCATTTTCGGCCAAGCACCCAAAAACTGAAAAATAATATCCGTATAATTACTGGCATGTTTGGCGATAAGTGGGGCATGAGCCATACCATATGTTACCCAAACCTTTTTTAGGGCAGGGAAATTAGCCCGGTGCATATGATCAACTTTGGCTGTAGGCAAAAAATACAGTTTCCAGCCCTGCTGCTGTATTTGCAAACCAAAGTCAATATCCTCACCCGTAGGTTCACTCCAAAATTGAGCTTTGACCTGATCAATTGCTTGTTTGCGATAAGCGGCATTTGCCGTAACAAAGAAGTAAGCGCGATGACCAACAATCTGGGTTGGCGACCGGTCTGTCAACGGAGGGAAAAAACCTTCGCCGATAAATCCGTAACGTGGTGCAACCATATTAAATCTAAAATGCTCACAGTATAATTCTGTAAGATTTGTTGGATCAACCCGTAAGGTATATATTTCTCCTCCTACAATACCAATCTGAGGGTCTTTATGGAAAATTCTAAGCATTTCTTTAATCCAATCTTCGCAAGGAGCACAATCACCATCGGTAAAAAAAATAAACTCCCCCCGTACCACAGATAAGGCCTTATTACGAGCAAAGCCAGGCGAAGGGCAATTCGGCACTTCGACTAACCTGATGAACGGATATTTCTTCTGCCAGTTTTTTATCACTTCCAGAGTCTTGTCCGTACTGCCACCATCAGCAATGACGATTTCCAATTTGTCGCGCGGATATTTGACGTTTAACAAATACTCAAATGTCTTCTCAAGTGTGCGTTCAGCGTTTCTAACTGGGACGATAATCGAAACGAACAGCTCAGACACGTAGACCTCCTTTGCAAATATATTTTTAATTGCCTTATTACCAATAAAATACTATAGCCCATTAACTGAAGATGTATTATATCATAATTATAAAATTAAATGCAATTAAAATTTTAGTCCAAATCACGTGGTTGATTATACCTATTACGTCGATGAAATCAGGCCGGGAAGACCTTTTATATAAAGAAACTGGC
>JAHIYS010000018.1 GCA_018814965.1 Gammaproteobacteria bacterium | reverse complement strand
GTCATTGCGAGCCGAAGGCGAAGCAATCTAGAAACATTTAGTTCCACATAATTGTTTTGTTCAACACATAAAATACAAACCATTTCACAGCTTTACTGGATTGCTTCGTCGTAAAAGGCACTCCTCGCAATGACGACAAAAAAAAGCATGATAATAGATAATTATACTAACATTGGCTTAATAAAAATTGTGGGGATCCATCAGGGTCAAGTCTTTACGAATGTCAATGTCGCTTCTTGTTGTTTACAAAGACTTAACCCCTTCACCTTCAATCCTCATCCCAATCTGGATCAACTGGTTTAATATCTCGCAACAGAACAACCCCAGTTTTTTCGA
Source organism: Gammaproteobacteria bacterium (assembly GCA_018814965.1). Taxonomy (GTDB): domain Bacteria; phylum Pseudomonadota; class Gammaproteobacteria; order UBA9339; family UBA9339; genus UBA9339. The sequence continues at coordinate 1,788 of JAHIYS010000018.1, read as the reverse complement.
ACACATGGATCTCTTGGTTATAAAAACCATTAAAGTTATTACAACGTGCCTTATGATCAACGACTATTACTAAAGCATTTGGTAGATATTTCTTAATTAATTGCTGGCCATTAAATATCTCTTCATCTGGCCAACTATTAAAAGTTTCATCTAAGATTAAAATATCAGGTTTTTTTATGATAGCGGAAACCATATTCAGCACTCTCTTTTCGCCGCCACTTACACGATTCTCCCAATTCTTTTTAGTATCCAACTTTAACTTGCCCTCGACAAAAGGAGCAAAGTTAATCTCTGTTAAAAGCAGACTCATCTCTTGTCTTTGCTTCTCATTTAACTGAGGATCAGTCGATATTTTATCGGGGTAAGATAAAACTTGCTGTAAAGAATAGTCGAGGGGGAAATGCTCCTGTTGTGGAGCCAGAACTATCTTAGGATCACTGCCATTTATTCTGGGATAAATAATATCACCGATCCCCGCCACCTCATTCTTTTTAACCCCTTTTATTTTAGATAGTAAACTAGTTTTTCCACACCCACGTTTACCTGTAAGAACATAAACTTTGCCTAAATCTAAATTAAGCTCATCTTGGATCCGAATAGTTACATCTTTTCCCTCATCACTTTTCCTCGTGATTTCCAAATTACTCAAGGTTAATTGTCTCTTCTCTTGGGTTGTTCTATTTATTTGATCCTCGTTCAATGCAGGGGATTCGCGAATATACCCTTCCAAAACCGTTACATCGCCTAAAACTGTATTAAACGACAGCTTATCTTTTTCCAACTCAGCGGGTAAACTTAAAAATCTTCTTAACTGGTCCATTCCCATTGCGATATCACTGCGTTTCGCAAACGGTATTGCCCCATTATCAATTCCTTGACCAATCAATAAACGATCTCCAACATGAGAAACATAATAGTTGGTACTCATACACACTTGATTTAACATATTCCATAGCAGTTGCTTCTTTTTAAGATCTTTTATTTCATTTGAACTTGCAATATCTCTCTCTTCGATGGCCATTAGCCCCCCACTTGCTGCAATCGTATCGATCCTTTCATCGTCATGTACCCTGGCAGCAGTATGATCAGCACTCAAATTCCTAATTTTTTCAGAATAATAATGATCTCGTTCTGCAAATAACTTCGTAAGAAATGCACTCATTTGATTATAAAAAAGCAGATAAGTAAAAATATCTTTGGAATAAACCATAATAACCGAGAACCCATTTACTCCTAAGACAACATTCGAAACAGAGCTAGTTAATGAGCGACTGCCATATCCAGACATCATCATAATGTCATAGTCAAGATTCTTTAGTAAATCTGGTTTTTTATGCATTATTCGTAAACGCGTTTCATTAGATGATAAATCTTCCTTCAAGCGTTGATTTAAAGTACCCTCAAGTGCGCTGCTAAAACAATTATCAACATTGTTTGCCACACTTTTTGTCACAAAAAATGGGATAATAAAAGCCGCAACATACAAACCATTCTTATATACTTCTCCTATTTTTCCACTATGAGGGGCTTTTACTTCCTGATAACTACTTTCCAATCCCTCGCGGCTTAAACTCAAAAGTTTGGAAGTCGCAAAATGTACTACAAACTGAGAGGTTATAGTACTCACCGCTTGTCTTCTAAGGTGATCATTAAGTGATTCTTTATCGATAAATTTACTGTCAAGATCATATACTCGTAGCGCATTTGTTAACGGTTCTTTTATCATAGCAACAAATTTTTTTTCTTTCGTTCCAAACTCTTCGAGTGTATTAACAACACCATTCTTGC
>JAHIYS010000017.1 GCA_018814965.1 Gammaproteobacteria bacterium | reverse complement strand
ATTTGCTACTCCACAGACATTTATTAGAACTTTTTTTGATTGATGTTAATAAAGAATCATGAGCAGCTAATTCATCATCATTAGCTGTAATAATTAAAGTTGCAGATTTATTGATCCTTGTTGCTTTAGAAGCAACCTCTTTGCTTGTTTCATCAAAAGAGGTTAGATCTTGGTCAGCAAATAAACTCCCTTGGCCTCCCGTCATAAGCAGATAAGCCTCAGCAAGAAGCTGGGCATCTAATAAAGCGCCATGAAGATTGCGCCCACTAAGATCAATTTGGTAACGCTTACAAACAGCATCAAGGCTATTTCGTTGCCCAGGAAACTTTTTGCGCGCCAAAGCCAAGGTATCAAACACCGTAACATAACTATTAAGTAAAGGCTTATCTTTGGCTATAAGTCTTATCTCATGGTTAATAAACCCGATATCAAATTTTGCATTATGGGCGATTAACTCCGCACCATTAATAAAATCTAAAAACTCAACTAAAATATCGGCAAAAGATGGTTTGTCAGCCAAAAAATCGTTAGTTATCCCATGAATAGCTAATGCTTCTGTTTCAACCTCTCGCTTTGGATTAATATACCGATGAAACTTATTGCCAGTTTGCTGCCTATCAACCAGCTCTACACACCCAATTTCTATAATCCGGTGACCTTTTTCTGGTTCTAGACCAGTTGTTTCTGTGTCAATTACTATTTGGCGCATATTTTATTTTTAATAACTCCTCAAATATTGATATCTGATTTAGATCTCTTTTTATGACAAAGCAATCGAGAAAATATATAGATTCAGCTTAAGGTGAATGTAGTTCATCAATTGCTTCATTGGCTAGCTGGTCTGCCAGTTCATTTTCTGTGTGATTACTATGACCCTTTACCCAGTGCCAACTGATTTTATGCCGCTGGGTAGTTGTATCGAGCTGCTGCCACAAGTCTATATTCTTAACTGGCTTCCTTTGGCTAGTTTTCCAACCATTTTTTTTCCATTGATGAAGCCAACTGGTTATCCCTTGTTTTACATATTGCGAATCGGTGGTTACTTTGACCGCACAAGGTTTTTTTAGCTCTTCAAGAGCTTTTATAACTGCTGTGAGCTCCATCCTGTTATTAGTAGTTAATGTTTCAGAGCCTTTTAAGTGTTTCTCATGCTGGTTATAGCGCATTATAGCGCCCCAACCACCAGGTCCTGGGTTACCACGACACGCCCCATCAGTAAAGATTTCGACAGCTGTTAATTGCGATTGCATTGTATTATCTTAAACAGTTTGACGATGGTTTCAACCATTGATTTCAATATTACTCTGGAGATTGGTTTTGCAAATCCTTTCACAAATCTAGGTCTTTTGATGGCGCTTCTTAGTTCCTTAATAGGGGTCATAACAGTAGATTTTTTTTGGGACATGATCATATAACTTGCACCACAATATGGCCAAAATATCTGTCCCAGAACCTCTAAAAATATCATTTTTTTAGTGTTTTTAATGGCTGGACGGAAGTAAAATGTTTGATAATCACCCACACTAAATCCTATGTCATGCAGCCAGTGGCGTAGTTTAACTGGGCTAAACCAGTGCCCACCCCAAATATTCTCTTTTGATCGTTTAAAAATTTTAGTGATACCCCAAAGACTTTTGGGATTAGGACCCAAAATTATTAGATAACCACCATTGATTAATGAGTCGTAAATCTCTTTAAGTATCAGTTTAGGATTTTCAGCGAACTCAAGGGTATGAAATAATACTACAGCATCAATAGTTTCTCGCATAAAAGGGAGCTCTTCCAAATCACATCGAATTGGGATTAAACCATCTATTGGCTCTTTTATAGGATTAAGTACAATCTTGTTATTGATCTTGGATGAACCTAAAATAACGTTATTGGTGGTTGGTCCACCTATCTGAACTATATAATAGCCAAATATCGTTGGTAATACACTAGCCAATCCAGTCAGCTCTGCTGCCAGCAACGCTGATCCTTGAGGGGTTTTATACCATTTATCTATGTTCTTTAGGATTGTTTTAATATCCCCACCTTAGATATAAAATAGATTACAATCAAAGAATTGAGATAGGTTCTTAATCTTTGTCATAATGTTTGAAATATTTATTCTTGCCTTCTACCACCCATGAAGTACCGCTTGGCATATCCTCTAAAGCGATTCCCATAGCAATTAATTCATCTCTAACTTTGTCAGCCTCTTTCCAGTTTTTATTCTTTCTGGCGCTATTTCGTAACTCAATTAATTTTTCAATCGCTATCACATCGACTCCAGATTTTAAAAACTTATCTGGGGTATCTAGAAGTAGTCCTAAAATTGCAGCAAGATTTTTTAGCAAAGATGATTGTTGTCTGGCCACAACTAACTTACCATCATCGAGAT
>JAHIYS010000183.1 GCA_018814965.1 Gammaproteobacteria bacterium | reverse complement strand
TTGGAGAATGCTCGCTCATTATCATGGGCAATTACTGAATGCTTCAGAAATAGGAAAAAGTTTTGGCGCTGCAGATACAACTGTAAAACGCTATCTTGATATATTAGCCGGTACTTTTTTAATTAGGCAACTGCAACCCTGGTATTACAATACCAAAAAACGGCTGGTCAAAAGTCCAAAAATTTTCTTTCGTGATTCAGGCATTTTTCACACGTTATCAAATATTGAGAATATGTCCCAGCTAGAGATTAACCCCAAGCTTGGTGCTTCCTGGGAAGGGTTTGCACTTGAGCAGGTTATTCAACATCTCAATCTAGCAGATGATGAAATTTATTTTTGGGCTGTACATACAGGCGCTGAACTAGATCTTGTTTTTCAAAGAAAAGGAAAGCTGTGGGGAGTTGAAATTAAGTACAATGAATCTCCTACTAAAACAAAATCCATGGTGTCAGCCTTTGAAGAACTTTCTTTGGCTCACTTGTGGATTATCTATCCAGGGACTAAAGATTATAAAATAGACAAAAACATAACCGCTATAGGTATTAATAATTTAAAGTTACTTTTATAGATACACGCATTACCTTCTTACTGAAATTCTAACTAAAAGTTGCTTGTTTTTTTTATGCTTATCCAGATAACGCACCCAAGTCATTCTGAACGAAGTGAAGAATCCCCATGATATTCTTGGGATTCTTCGGGCTTTCGCCCTCAGAATGGGCATAAAGGTCACAAAGTGGACCAGTGACGATTTATAACCCATTGATATAAAAAATAAATATTACTATTTTGGAGCAGTTTATTAAACAGGTTCAATAAAGGAAATTATATGACTAAAAAAACTGTCTCCATTGTCAGTCAACAAAAGTTAGAAAAAAGGGTTTTACCAAACAAGGCAAGCAGCGTTTTCAGTGCTGTTCTTGCCTTAAAAAATTCATTTGGAAAAGACCATTAAATAAAAAATATCGAGAACAACATTGGTTTCAATTATGGGTTAAAGAAAGTTATTCAATAAGACAAATTGCTCAGCTTTCAGGTTATAGTGAAACAAAGCTTAAACGAATTAAAAACTATTGGATTAATCAAACACCCAAAGAAACCTATGAGTATGAAACATACAAGTACTTAATTTATGATGGCACTTACTTTCATAAAAACGGATGCTTAATAAGTCTTATGAACGCAAAAGGACAAAAAATTATATCTCACGTCTATGCCAAGAAGGAAGGTTACAAGACTGTTTTAAACTGGTTTCATAACCTTAAATTAAAAGGTCTTAACCCTCGCTGTGTCACAATGGACGGGGAACAGGGAGTGATGAGAGCTGTCAGAGAAATTTGGCCAGAGACTAAAATTCAGCGTTGTTTATACCATATCCAAAGTGAGGGTATGCGTTGGCTTAGAACCTATCCAAAAACTCAAGCAGGAAGAGACCTACGGTTTTTATTAAGCACTTTATGTTCTATTCAAACTGTCAAAGAACGTAATTTATTTATTAAACGATATAAGCAATGGCTAAATCAATATTTTGATTTTGTTAAATCATTACCTAAAAACCAAGTTGCTTTCAAGGATCTCAAAAGAACAATTTCGTTAATTAATAATGCATTGCCAAACATGTTTCATTATTTAAAAGATCGTAATATTCATAAAACAAGTAATGCCCTTGAGGGTTTTTATTCCCGATTAAAATCCGACTATCGAAGACATCGGGGCTTAACTCAGGAGCATAAAATTAAGTACCTTAGCTGGTACTGTTACTATAAAAATATGGCAAATTAGGTCCACTTTGTGACCTTTATGCCCATTGCGAGTCCTTCGATTCTCTCCGTTCATCCTGAGCTTGTCGAAGGATTCCTCGCGATGACAAACAATGATGAATTTAGAATACTATCAAGAATTAAATTCTGCTGAATTAAAAAAGCTCATTCAAGAGACAAGGGGCAAGCTTGGTAAAAAATTGTTTATCTTGGCCCACTATTATCAGATTGATGACATTGTAGATCTATCTGATGCCCAAGGTGATAGCTTTGCTCTGGCTAGTCAAGGTGCTCAAAATAAAGAAGCCCAATATATTGTTTTTTGCGGGGTGCGTTTTATGGCTGAAGCCTCGGCAACTCTGGCTCGTGAAGGTCAAAGAGTATTTATGCCAGATACTGATGCAGGCTGTCCTTTAGCTGACTTAGCTGATATTGATCAAGTAGAAGAAGCCTGGCAAACACTTCAAGAAGCAGGGGTCGCTCAAGATACTATTCCCATTACGTACATGAATTCTTCTTCTGAGCTCAAAGCGTTTTGCGGCAAAAATGGCGGGCTGGTTTGTACCTCTTCCAATGCTGGCAAGGCCTTTGATTGGGCCCTTAAGCAAAAGCCAAAAATATTTTTCTTTCCTGATGAACACTTGGGCCGCAATACTGCTAATGCCAAAAATATTCAGGAATCAGAAATAGCCCTTTGGGATCCTCTTAAAGAACATGGTGCAAATCCTAATCAGGATTTGCAAAATGCTAAAGTTATTTTGTGGAAAGGTTTTTGCCATGTACATACTTTTTTTAATTTAGAACAGATTAAGCTAATGCGCGAAAAACACCCTGGCTGCAAAATTGCTGTACATCCTGAATGTCCAGAACATGTTGTGCAAGCTGCAGATGGCAATGGCTCCACTTCTTATCTGAAGAAATTTGTTGAAGAAGATGATTCTGGAAAAACTTTGGTAATTGGAACTGAGATTAATATGGTAAGTAGATTGGCCAAACATAATCCTGATAAAAAAGTTGTGCCACTTGCTCGTTCATTATGTCCCAATATGTTTAAGACTTCTTTGGCAGATTTGGCTTATGTTTTGGAAAATTTACCAAACGTAAATGAAATAACTGTGCCTGATTATATAAAAAATGATGCTAAACTAGCATTAGAAAGAATGTTAACTTTAACTTAGTTATGCACTGGTTGAAGTTTCGCTAAATCCAAAATTTCTTCATGCGCCAGAAATTTTGGAAGCGTTCTTCGCTC
>JAHIYS010000182.1 GCA_018814965.1 Gammaproteobacteria bacterium | reverse complement strand
CACCACTAAAAACCCTTTTTACAAATCACTTCCCAGCAGGCTTACAATTACATATTTTAGAACCAAATAACTCCCTACTCTTTAAAGGCTTATTACCAAGTAAATTTGCCAACACCGGTCGCAATAAGCGTTTGGCATCACGCAACTCTTCTTTATTGCTTAAATCTCCTCTATGAAGCGCCAATAAGTTTTTTCCTAAAAAATTTGAAGGATGATTTGCTTTAGCCTGACATAAGCCACAACCAAATTCAAAAGCATACTGCTTTTCAGGCAACACTGGATCATTGCCCATGGTTTTATCCAAATGTAGACCATAACCTAAATTAGAAAGCAAACACATCTCAAATAATCTCAGCTCAACCTCTGGCATTTTAGAGCAAGCTAAGTCAGCAAGAGTATTTTGATACGCTTGATAAACTTTAGGATACGCTTCATGAGAATGCAGCAATCTCATCAATAATTCATTTAAATAAAAACCACTAAGAAGGGTATCATGCTTGAGTTCATAGCTCTGGCCATTTACTTCTGCTTGTTGCAAACTCCGTAAATCAGTTTTCCCGCTAAAAGAAACTAGCAAGGGTAAAAATGGCATTAAGATCCCTTTAAATCTTGACTTCATACCGCGAGCACTACGAGCAACCACCGTTAGCCTGCCATCTTGTTTGGTAAACAATTCAACCAAAAGACTCGTATCACGATAAGGACGGGTGTGTAAAACAAAAGCTGGGTGTAAAATCACTTTATTGATGCTCATGGTTTTCGTGGCAAATACAATAGTGGATTAACTGGTTTGCCAAAACGACGTACTTCAAAATGTAAACAAGGACGCTCATCATTGTCATACCCCATTGTAGCTATCTTCTGCCCTACTTTTATTTTCTGCCCTTCAGCTACTAACATTTGTTTGTTATAAGCATAAGCGCTCAAGTAATCATCATTATGCTTAATAATAATTAGCTTGCCATAACTACGAATTCCGACACCACTATATACAACCTCACCCTGATTACTAGCTAATATAGGCTGACCGAAACGACCCATGATGTCTATCCCCTTATTGCCACCATTTTTATTATTAAAGTTTGATATCACTTTACCCACAGTCGGCCAAGACCATCCCTTTATCGGCTTGATATTAGTAACATCACGAACAAACTCGATCTTAGCCCGCGCCTGCTTCTTTTTGCGCGGCTTCACTGATGAGGCTATATGCAACCTCTGGCCACGACGAAGAGCATATGGAGGTTTAATATTGTTTATTGTTGCCAGATATCTATAGTCTACGCCAAAAGCCCAAGCAATAGAATACAGAGTATCTTTTGGTTGGACGATATATGCATTTTTTACAGCAGATGATTTATGCCACCCTTCAGTAACAGGTGGCAATTTAATATGTCGTGGTTTAGCGCAACCAGAAAATAATATTATTAAAAGTAATGCCGAAAGGTATTGTGCATGCCATTTCATTTTATTAGTATATACCCAATCTTTTATGCTGATAAATAGCTGCGCCCTTTATCCATTTTATATCAACCTTACTTTTTGCAAACCATCAATCCTGAAGTCCAAGCCTTAACTTGCTCAAAAGCATCATAATTAGTCATATCAATTTGGATTGGCGTTATAGACACTTTATTTTCTTTAATCGCATGGAAATCGGTACCAGGACCAGCATCCTCTTCTAGACCTGAAGCACCTATCCAATATACTGGATAGCCGCGAGGATCAAGAGCTTTAATAGCAGGTTGTGCTGGATGCCTTTTACCCAGACGGGTCAATTCAAAGCCTTCTAACTCGTCAATAGTAATATCAGGGATATTAACATTAAGTATCGTAGCATGTGGCAAAGGTTCTTTCTTAAGTCGCTCAATGATCTGTCTAGCTACTAATGCTGCGGTGTCATAATTTTTTTGTGGATCTTTGCCAACCAGGGAAAAAGCAACAGATGGTAATCCAAGAATTCCGCCCTCAGTTGCAGCCGCTACGGTACCAGAATATAAAACATCATCACCAAGATTTGCGCCGGCATTAATTCCAGATATCACCATATCAAATTTGGTTTGAAATAACCCGGTAACTGCCAAGTGAACACAATCAGTTGGGGTACCAGTTACACTATAAAAGCCATTTGTTAATTGTTGCAATCTAACTGGGGTTTGCACACTAAGAGAGTTACTAGCGCCGCTACGATTACGATCAGGAGCTATAACAGTTATCTCAGCAATCTTTGCTATTTCTGAAGCTAAGCTAGTTATACCTAGAGCATACACGCCATCATCATTACTGATTAATATCTTCATATTTACCTTTTATTGTTTATTTTGTTTGCCACTATACCGTTTTTAGAGTTAGGTGTAAAATTGAGGTTATGAAAACAATAATTGTTACTGGTGGTACACCACCATCAAAAAAGCTAATAACAAAAGAGATCTGTCAAGATAGCATTATAATCGCAGCTGATAGCGGGGCTAATTGTCTATGGAAGTATAAAATCACTCCGGATTATTTGATTGGCGACTTTGACTCCATAGACAAAAAAATATTGAAAGCTTGGATCAAGAAAAACATCCCAATTAAACGTTATCCTATTGAAAAGGACTTAACTGATGCTAATCTTGCATTAAAAATAGCCAAAAAGTTAAAAGCCAAAGAAACAGTCTTTTTGGGAGCACTTGGTGGCAAAAGAATAGATCATCTCTTAGGAGCCATTGGACTGTTAGATGATTGTTTAAAATTAAATATCAAAGCTTGTCTAAAAGATGATTACCAAACCATCACTCTGCTTAAAACTTCGACTACAATTTCTGGAAAACCAAATCAAACTTTTTCCCTGCAAGCTTATGGTGGAATCGTTAAAAATCTAACTATCACCGGCAGCAAATATCCACTTAAAAATTACAATCTTAAAATGGGTGATTCTCTGACGTTATCCAATAAGTTTAAAAATAAAAAAGTAAAGATTTCGTTTGAATCTGGAAAATTATTACTGATTTTAAACCGGCAACCAATAAGCAAATTAAAAAAATAAAGGGGCCAAGATAGCCCCTTTTATAAAAACAGATAATAGTGTAGCTAAACTAAAATTTATAGGTAAGACCTAGAGCCACAATATTACCATGTGGCTTTATATACATAGTATTAGATGTATCTCCATCTAATCTAACCTTAACATTCTTACTGCTATATACTCCAAACCAAGACAGGTCAACACCAATATGATCAGTAAAATTGTACCCAACACCAAGACCATATGCGGGTAAAACAATAACTTTTTTATCATCTTTTTTATTGGTTGCTCCATCCTTCATTACCGTGATAGCAGCACCTAATTTGCCATATACGTTCCAACCAACAAATTGAGGGGATAAACGCTCTAAGGGTAAAATAGCTTTTGCCATTAAATCAATAGTATTAAAACCGGTCGTAAGAGTACAATAATCGTACCCTAGATATTTATTACGAGGATAATATGTCCATCCGGATTCTAAACTAAAATAAGGAATAAAACTGTAGCCTACAAATAACCTACCACCAAAATCGCTTTTAGATATATTCTTAGTTCCACCATGTTCTTGGCTCATATAATCTTCCGGTCCACTTCCATATCCTGTGCTCGCATAACCTGCCTGAGCACCAAGATAAAAACCAGATTTATAATCAGCCAAAGAATTTTTAGCAGCGAAAACACTCTGCCCCGCCATCAAAATTACAACACCTATCAAGATTTTATTATGTAACATATTTTTTACCTTTTTTAAAATTTACTATTAGTCCTTTCCTCTTTATCCTACCTGACTGATTGAAACAATTCATCATTTTATTTCCAAGACATCCTCTTGCTAGAAAACTTGAAGAAGCCGCAGATGGTTTTTTATAAAAACCTAGTGAATATACCTATACTAATCAAATCATAATATCGTAATTACTACTTACTGCATTTAATAGCAGAAGTAAAAATGTTTAATATTTCTGGGTAGCTTCGCCTACAACTCTCAATGACAGCGCCAAATTAATAAAACAAAATACAATGTAGCAGGTAATTATTAAGTTTTGCTTAACGAATTCTATAAATAGTGTTTATTACCGATGGGCTTATAGCACCAAAAACAGAAGGACAGGAGGAGTCAGATCCCTTTTATTTTAGCCTTTTTTATTGCTTCTTTAACCCTCTTGGGGGAGGTGCCACCAAAACTAGTTTTACTCTTAACTGAAGCCTCCACATCGAGAATATCATAAATCACTTTGGTTATTTTAGGCTCAATCTTTCTCATTGATAACAAATCAAGATCTTTTAACTCACAACCACGAGCTTCAGCAGCTTTAACGATTTTACCAACAATCATGTGAGCATCGCGAAAAGAAAAATTATGTTTTTTTACCAACCAATCTGCCATATCGGTTGCAGTCGAGTGACCAACTAAAGCTGCAAGAAACATTTTTTCCTTATCTACCACCATATCGCCAATCATCCCAATCATTGCAGCTAGAGATAAAACGAGGGTATCATGCGTATCAAAAAGTGGTTCTTTATCTTCCTGCATATCTTTAGAATAAGCCAACGGTAACCCTTTCATCACTACAAGCATAGTGTTTAGATTCCCCACCACTCGCCCTGACTTTGCCCTTATAAGCTCCGCCGCATCTGGATTACGTTTTTGCGGCATAATTGAACTCCCTGTACTAAATTCATCTGATAACTTTATAAAACCAAATTGTTTAGAACACCAAAGAATCATCTCTTCAGCTAATCTTGATAAATGGATAACACATATTGATGTTACGCTTAAATATTCAAGTACAAAATCACGATCAGAAACACTATCAAGTGAATTAGCAGCAGGAACATCAAACCCAAGCTCTTTAGCCACCATATGTCTATCAATAGGAAAAGATGTGCCAGCAAGAGCAGCCGCACCCAAAGGACATTCATTAAGTCTACTTCGAGCATCTTTAATTCTACTTCTATCCCTTTTAAACATTTCAAAATAAGCCATTAGATGGTGCCCAAATGTCACTGGTTGTGCTGATTGTAAATGGGTAAACCCTGGCATAATTGTATCCGAATGTAACTTTGCTTTAGCAATTAAAGTTAGCTGCAACTTTTTTAGATTTTCGTCAAGACAATCAAAAGCATCACGGACCCAGAGTTTTAAATCGGTTACTACCTGGTCATTCCTTGAT